>CAYMWG010000108.1:0-8799 GCA_964393765.1 uncultured Phycisphaeraceae bacterium | reverse complement strand
GCGGCTATGCGCTGCGCGGCATCCCCATCGCCGCCGACCGCTGCACCATCTGCCCGGAGTGCGGCAGCGCGTGGAGGTTGACTCCCGCGCCTGAACCAGAATCGGTGGATCGCGCGTGAAACTGGGCGACCTTCGCTGATTAGCGGAACTCCGCAGGGGATGTTTCCGGCATTGAGGGTGATGCGCGTGGCCGCAGCCCGGCGCTGTGGCACCCTTGGACCAGCCGAGGTCCCACAATGAAGAGCCGTCCCCCCCACTGCGTATCCGCGTCCGCTCGATGCGCCCGCATCGCCATCGCGCTCCTCACAGTCGCGGCCGCGTTGCCGCTCGCGGCGTGCTCTTCCAGTGTCGATCGGCGCGCCGACTCCTGGGGCGGCGAAGGCTCCGCCCCCTCCACACCCGCGCAGCGCCAGCCGCATTTGCCCTCCCAGGGCGGGTCGTGGGAACTGGTCTTCGCAACGCCGGGGGTGAGCGCCCGCATCGCCGGTGCCGAGGAAGGTCCGGAATACTCCCGCAACGATGCTGCGCTGAACCCGCGCCCCGCGCAGGTGCAGACCGCGCTGAGCAACTGGCCCGAGCCGGCACGCCCGAGCCTGCTCCGCGCCCGCAGCGTCCGCGTCCGCGACACCGAGAGCACGTTCATCTATTACCTGCCGCGAGGCGAGACCGGGGGGGGCGGCGGGTCGCGTGGCTCTCGAAGTGACTGGTGGTACTGATCGAAGAGAAGAAGGAACTCAGAGGCAGCAGAGTGAGCAGAGGAAAAGCAGAGGGAGAGTGAACTGGAGAAGACCGGACGCGAGGCACCGGCCTGGAAACGGCGCGGGTCACCGTCCGCCGCCCCTCGGCCCCGCCGATCCTCTTTGTCCGTCTTCATCCGCTCCGCTCCTCCCCCGACCACCTTCTCCGAATCTGTTCCATCTGTCCCCGATCTGCTCAATCTGTGTTCCTTCCGGCTCGGCCTCGTCTTCTCTGCTCCCCTCCGCTTGCTCCGCTCCCTCTGAGTTCTTTCCGACGTATTCTCCCCTGTGCGTTTCATCTTCCTCGGCACCGGGACCAGCGCGGGCGTTCCACTCATCGCGTGCTCCTGCGCGGTCTGCGCCTCCGCCGACCCGCGCGACAAGCGCCTCCGCACCGGCGCGTGCGTGCAGTTCACGGACGCGGGCGGGCACGACCGCACCATCCTGATCGATTCGACGCCCGACCTGCGGCAGCAGGCCCTCCGCGCCGGCCTCACCCGCTGCGACGCCATCGTCTACACGCACAACCACGTCGATCACACCTTCGGCCTCGATGATGTCCGCCGCTTCAACGCCGCGCAGAAGGCCCCGATCGATATCTACGCCGAGGCCCACACGCTCAACCACCTCCGGCGCGTGTACCAGCACATCTTCGAGGCCGCGCACAACGTCAACGACTCGTTCGTCGCGAGCCTCATCGCGCACGAAATCTCACCCGACAAGCCCATCGACCTCTTCGGCATCCGCTTCACGCCCATCCGCCTGTTGCACGGCCGCCTGCCGGTGCTCGGCTTCCGCATAGAACCCCAGGACTCAGCACCGACGGACTCAGCACTCCGCCCCTCCCCCTTCCCCCTGGCCTACTGCACCGATGTCTCCAGCATCCCGCCCGAGTCGTGGCGACTCCTCCGCGGCGTCCGCACGCTCATCCTCGATGCCCTCCGCGAGCGGCACCACCCCACCCACTTCACGCTCCACCAGGCCATCGGGGTCGCCGAGCGCATCGGCGCAGATCAGACGCGCTTCATCCATATGTCGCACGACCTGCAACACGCGGCCACCAACGCCGCGCTGCCCGACGGGATGGAACTGGCGTACGACGGACTGGTGCTGGAGTAAGTGCATCGGGTGGGGCGGGCGCGATCGCCCGCCTTCGAGGCTGCGCGCATCGATTGCTCCATCCTTCCCGCGGCCCCTACAGCCAATACGTCTTCCGAAAGCCCCTGTTGCCCCCTGCCCCGCTTCTGATTACACCCGGTACGCGTCCGCGACCTTCCGCATTGCATCCTCGACCGTCTTGAAGTGCTCATCCGTCAGAGCGTGGTGCATCGGCAGCGCGAACACCTGGTGGCACAGTTTCTCGGAAACCGGATTCGACGCTCCACCATCTTTCACGAACCTGCTGAACGCCGGCTGGCGCGTCAGCGGCCTTGGGTAATGCACCGCCGTCGGCACACCCTCGGCCTTGAGCGCATCGCAGAACTGGTCGCGCGTGCAGACGAACCGCGCCGGGTCCAGCCGCGCGATGTACAGGTGGAACGCGCTCGTCGCGCCCGGCGTTGTCGCCGGCGCTGTCAGCCCGGCAATCGACGACACAACGCGGTCATACCGCGCCGCGGCGTCCTGCCGCTTGTTCGTCTCGGCCTCCAGTCGGTCAAGGCGCGAGCAGCCGATCGCCCCCGTAATGTCGTTCATCCGGTAGTTGTACCCCACCTGCTCGTGGATGTACTTCTCCGTCTCGCCGTGGCTGCGGAGCAACCTGATCTGGCGCGCCAGCGCATCGTCGTTGCACGTCACCATCCCGCCCTCGCCGGTCGCCAGATTCTTGGTCGCGTAGAACGAGTACGTCACCGCGTCGCCGAACGCCCCGATCCCCTTGCCCTTGTACGTCGCCAGGTGCGACTGCGCCGCATCGTAGATCACCCTCAGTTTGTGCTTGGCCGCGAGCGCCTGCACCGCGTCGATATCCACCGGGCAGCCATAGAGGTGCGTCGCGGCGATCGCGCGGGTCTTTGGGGTCATCTTTCGGGCCGCGTCCGCCACATCGATCTGCATCGTGTCGGGCAGTGCATCGACGAAGATGGGGTTCCCGCCGCGGGCCACGACCATTGAGACCGTGGCGATGTAACTCCATGCAGGGACGAGCACATCGTCGCCCGGCGCGAAAAGCGGCTCGTAGGCCAGTTGCAGGGCGCACGTCCCGTTGGCGCACGTCATTGCGTGCTTGGCACCGCTCATATGCGCGATCCGCTGCTCGAGTTCCTCGCACTTCTTCCACGCCCGCAGCATCCCCGACCGCAGCACCGCGACCGCGGCCTCAATGTCCTGCTCCGCCAGCGCCGTCTGCATGAACGGCACCCCTGCTTTCGACACGGGCGTGCCGCCATTGATCGCGAGTTTCGGGTTGCTCGGCAGGGCTTTGTGAGAGGACGCGGACGGGGCGAAAGGGGCGAACGGGACAGCGGCGGTGGCCATCTTGGCAACTCCTGGGGGGGAACGGATAATAGTCATCAGAGCCCGGAGCCCAGGCGATGGGTTGCGCAGGGGCCTCACTCTCACAAGGCAGCAGACCAATAGCGCAAAGGCATCAGAGCCCGGAGCGCGAGCGACGGGTTGCGCAGGGGCCATCATCTCCCCAACCGGATATTCTCCCAACCATGCCCGAGCCCGCTGCCTACTTCATCTCCTGGAGTTGTTACGGCCAGCGCCTGCCCGGCGACCCGCGGGGCTCCGTCAACGATGCTCACTCCAAGTTCGGGACAGAGCCGCTCCGGCCATCCCCCGCGTATGTCGCCTTCGCGCAAGGCAAACTCAAGCACGGACCCGTCTCGCTTTCGACCACCGCGCGCGTGAGCGTGGCTACGACGATCACCGAGCATTGCCGTATCCGAAACTGGGCGATCCATGCTCTGAACGTTCGCACCACGCATGTTCACATTGTGGTCACCTGCAACAAGGTCACGCCCGAGGTGGCGATGGTCCAACTCAAATCCTGGGCCACTCGACGGCTCCGTGAGGCAGGGATGTTTGGGGGGGAGGTCAAAGCCTGGACCGAGCACGGCAGCACGCGATACCTGTGGCGCAAAACCGATGTGCCTCGGACGGTGCGCTATGTCCTCGATGCGCAAGATGATGGCGATCGCTATCAACGCGCGCCGTGGGAGCTCTGACCCCAAGGCTCACGCATCCCGCGCAACCCGTCGCTGGCGCTCGGGGCTCTGAAGGTCGAAATCACTTCATCCCCGTCCCCACCCCCGCCACCGCCTCCCCGTTACGCAGCCTCGCCTCTCGCGGCAGCATCTCCACGAGGTCGCTCGCCACCACCATCGCACGCGTGCAGAGTTTGTCGATCAGCGAGCGGTAGAACCCGTAGACCGTCAGGCACGGCACCGCCAGCAGCAGCCCCAGCAGCGTGTGGAACAGCGCCTTGGAGATGCCCAGCGACAGGTTCGCCGGCGAGGCCTGCCCGCCCGACTGCCCCAGCGCCGCGAACGCGATGATCATCCCCCACACCGTTCCCGACAGGCCCAGCAGCGGCCCGAGGTTGCCGATCACGTTCAGCGGTTCGACCTTGCGGAACCAGCGCGCCGCCTCCTCGCTCGCCGCGAGTTCCGCGGCCTCGCGCACCGAGTCCTTGTCGTCCGTCGGCACCGCCATCCCGGCGCGCACCACGCGGCTCACCAGCGCATCGTCATCGTTCACAAACGCCCGGAGGTCGTTCCACCGGCCCGCCCTGCACAACCCCGCGATGATCTGCGCCGGCTCATCGGGCGCTATGTTGCTCTTGCGCACCTCGATCATGCAGATGATGATGATCGTCCAGCCGGCGAGCGACCCGATCACGAGCAGCACCGTGAACAGGTCGAAGGACTGCGAGAACAACTCCCACAGCGAGACGCGCCCGCTCTCGCCTGCCGCGCCACCCACCCCCGCGCCACCGGGCCCTGCCGCCGCGGGCACCGACGTCGCGGCACCGGGAACGCTCGGCGCCGTCACCTGCGCGACCGCCGCGCCCGCAAAGGCGAGCATGAGCGTGCAAGCGACGGCGAGCAGGATCGTGACGCGGATCCACTCGGCGCGCCGGGTGGTCAGATGCAGGAGCCGGGGTGTCATAGTTATCATGGGCGGCATAGTAGTAGTTCGATCGTGGCACCGGCCCTCCGACCGCTGCAAAGTTTCGCATTGAGCGGAAGATCGATGCCACGGTCAATCCTCGTCCTCCCCCGGCTTGATCTCGCGGCTGACACGGTACGACCCCGTCATCCACTTCCCAAGGTCCGCCATCCGCGCCCGCGCATCAACGAATGGGAACGTCGACGAATCCGGCGGCACGGGCCGCTCGGTTGTCGGACAGCGTGCCCACTTCGGCGGGATCTTCCCCTTGGCTCCCCATGCCGCGGCGAAGCGGTCCCATTCCGCGCGCGATGCCCACGCGTCGGGCACATCCAGCGTCAGTTTCCGGCCAGCGCGCCCTTCCGCCTCGGCCTCCAGTGCCGTCTGCGGTGCCACGCCCTCCGGCACACCCTCGCTCTCGATCCGCATCTGCGCTCTGGAGGGTTCCGTGCCCGGTGGCACCGCTCTCCAGAGCGGTGTATCCATTCCCATCCCCAGTCTCGCCGCCCACTCCACGACCACCACCGCCGTTCCATCAACCACGCGGTCCCACCCGATCGATTCGAGATCGCCCGGCCCGCTCAGCCGGTACGCATCGACGTGCCGCAGGATCGCCGGCACTCCCGCCGCAACACCGCCCGGCGTTGCGTGAATCGGACGCACATACTCATTCACCAATACGAACGTCGGGCTGCACACCTGCGCCGGGTCGAGGCCCATTCCCTCGCACACGCCGCGGACAAAGCGAGTCTTCCCCGCGCCCAGTTCGCCGTCCAGCGCAACCACATCCCCCGCGCGCAGCAACGCGCCCAGCGCCCGGCCCAGGCCTTCTGTCAGGTGTTCATCCCGCGTATGGAATGCCAATCTCATAAATAAAACGATACGCGGCCAATGCACGGCTGCGCCGCCCCTGTTTGGGGGGGATTGCTGACAAAGACGACGCAAGCACGATCACTTGACAACGCGATCACCGCAAGGTACATTGCAAGGAACGAGTAGATCAAATGAAACCAGTTTTTGCACTCGCACTCGTCGGATTTCTGAACTGCTGCGCCACCGCGGTGGCCTGTGTAGATGTCTATGTCGGCGTCGACTACGGCACCGGGAGTAGTGCCGCTTGGACGGTGACCGGTTACAAATGCGTGTTTGCCTCATCCGGTTGTCCGTTCGGCAGCACCATGATTGATCCAAGCACCGGCGATGTCGCTGGGTGCACCGCAAGCGGGGGTACGCCGCCGACAATCCCGCCCAGAAGCTGCACCGGCAACTGCTCCATGTGCGAAGGCGGTGTTACTGCAGGCGATATATGCAAGAAGGCAGGACCAACTGACACATGCACGGGTGGAGCCGTGGGTAAGTTGGGTTGCGGCAAGAAGGCCACGATGAGTTGCATGATTGGCGGCGCGAACGCGGGGCCCAATGGCTGTGGATGCCCGACCCCCGCGACGTATCCCCCAGGCGCGACTTGCTCCTTCAGCCTGTGCAACCCGTGAACGGTTTTCTCGCGTATGGGGGAAAATCGCTTCTCGCAGTTGGATGTGGCTGGTGCGGCTCGCAGGTTGACGCTGCCCTCGTCGGTCGTTTCGAGAGCGAGTGGACCGCGACCGATGCCGATTCGGTCAACGCCCGTCACCAGGGCGCTGACGCTTTGCTCCATGCGCTCTTTGCATACGACCTTTCGGTGCGATCACTAGTCTGGGAGCAAGCAAAGTACCAGCCGCAGGCTATGGCGGCTTGGGTGCTGGCAGAGACCCGCCGCGCCGGCGTCGAGCATTCGGGTCGCTGGTTCAATCAGAGTGAGTTCCCAACATCCAGCGATGCCGAAGAAGAGAACGGCATCATGCGAGCGTATCGGTACTTCGATGGCGAGGACCGGATGTTCGGCTTCGACTTGACAGTGCGCCGGGGGAAGGTCGCCCCCCCGGACCGTGACATGCTCACCACTTTCTCTCCGTTTCACCTGCTCGGGAGGTACGTCGATTTTTCCCAAGGCCGAACGATCCCCGAGTTGCTGGCAGACTCGGAGCACCTCCACACGATCGACCCGGACCCGGACCAGCCTTGGCCAGGCCTATGCGGGGACGTGAGGCTGTTGGAGGTGACATTTACCCTCACAGTCCGAGTGGACCCCGCGCACGGGTATGCACCCCGGACGATCTTGCTCGTGCGGAAGGACTTCGGCGCGCCGCTTGAGTCGCTCGAAACCACTCGCTACAAGCAGTTCGATGGAATCTGGGTGCCGACCGCGGGAGTTCGCGGGTTATGGACACTGCTCTCCAAACGTGACCGTCAGGACGGTTACGCGCGCGCAGTTGAATGGGCCCGCCTCGCCAGTGATCTGGAATCGCTGAATGGGGTTGGCGGAATGAATGAAAAAACCAGAACTGCCACCTTGCAGTCCGTCCGACGCGCTTGCGCCACCGGGTCATGCACCGGCGAACCGGACCTGTTCTATCACCCGATGGGCGGGAGTGAGCAATCCGGGCCATTTACGCCCGAGGTCTTGGTCGCGACGATTGTTTCCTGCAATGGAGCCGCCACCGAGTGGTTGCAGACCCCCGTCGAGCGCTGGTCAGCGCTGCCTGCACCGCCGACGGCGTGGATGTTCGACCTCTTTCGAGGGCGACAGGCTGAGTTGAGTTCCGCGTTAGAGCCGATCAGATTCGAGGACGCGCCTATGGAAAAGGCGGAACTCCCATGATACTCCCTCTCATTCTCTTTGCACTCCTCGTCCAACCAGCACCCCCACAACCGGCCGATTCACCCGCCATCACTGATACCCTCGTCAAGGAACAACGCTCGCTGCAATCTCTGGAACTGGTAGACGCCGATCCGGAAGAGCACGGTCGAGTCGCGGTTGGCTCGCGGCTGATCCGTCGTCTCACCTTTGTCAACAAGCTTGATCGCGAAGTTTTCGTCGAAGTTCTTTCCACTACCTGCGGATGTACAAAGGCCTCCTTCGACACTCTAAGGGTCGGGCCGGCCAGCTATGTGGCTCTGACGGCCATAGTCGATGTTGCCGCCACCCCGGGCCCGCAAATGCAGACAGTGCGGTTCAAGTCGAGTTGGAATGTTGCGGACGAAACCGGCGTGTGCGCGGTCAAATACGAGCCGGAGATCGACTATGAAACTCTGCCTTCGATGATCCGGCGCAGCGCTCCGGCAGGATCGAATCTGCAGTTGAACACATGGGTCCACTGGCCCGGAGAAGTCGCCAAGCGGCAGCGAATCCATGACTTGTCGTGTTCCTTGCCCGGATTCTCTCACGGCGCGGTCCGTGCAATCACCGACGGTCCAAATGTCCTCGCAGTGCAGTTCTCCGGGGCCGTTCCGCCGCCTGGCGCATACAGGGGCGATATCTACTTTCAAGTCGATCCCGCTGATAAGCCGGTGCGAGTTCCAGTCTTTCTTCGCTCGCTTGCACCATGGGTGGCCACGCCAGGCGGCGCGATCTTTGATGGGCCACTCACCGTCTGCGCTGTCGAGCTCAAGCCCGACCAGCCGTCAGCCCAACCATCCGCTATTCGCCTGCGCAACCCGGACGCGCCGATCCGAGCCTTTCTCGAACCGGCCGACGCCGCCAAATCAGTCCGAACGTTGCGCGTTGAGCGCTCCGGTGAGCTTACGACTTGCGGAGGGACGGTAATCGAAGTGCTTGACAGCGACGGAAACATCTTGGTGCTGATCCCTGTTGCGTACTTCGCGCTCCCCCGCGAACCTTGAGAGATTGGATCGACGGCGACATGCTCAGTGTTCCCACCCGCGCTGCGACACTTCCAAGCGTCCGCCTCTCGCATCCACCGAAACGCATCCGCTCCCGACAGCAAAGCGCCCGATCCGTGTCAGCAAAGTTCCCTGCAACGTAGCAGCCGCAAGGCTTGCCCCCGGCGCTGCCGCGAACAGGGGATGAACTGTGGGTGACGGGGCGGGTCGGCGGTTCGCTGGCGAG
>CAYMWG010000107.1:0-8963 GCA_964393765.1 uncultured Phycisphaeraceae bacterium | reverse complement strand
TCCTCACCCGTGCTGCCTTGGCCCGAACATCAACTCGCCCAGCAGTTCGCGGATGCCCATGCCCGTCTCGTCGATGCCGTGCTTGGTCACGCCCATCGCGCTGAGCACGCCGTAGCCAAGCCCCAGGTGGATCAACGCCCAGGCGGTCAGTTCCGGAGTGAACCGTTTGCTCACCCTGCCCGAGTCCTGCGCCAACTGCACCTCGGCCTGCACGAAATCGTGCAGACGCGAGATGTGCTCGACCAGCGCTTCCTGGACCTTCGGGTCCTCCGCCTCGGTCATCGCCTGGACGATGACGCGGTAGATGCCGCGGCCCTTGTTGGAGACCATCGGGTTCGCGCCGATCAGCCGCTTCAGGCGGTCGGCGGGGTCGGTGGAGTCGCGGAGTTCGTGCTCCCACAGGCGGATGGTGCCCTGGCCGGTGCGCTCAATGAGCGCGATGAACAGGTCGCGCTTCGACGGGAAGTGCCGGTAGATGATGGGCTCGGTGACGCCCGCGGCTTTGGCGATCTCGCTGGTCGTTGCGCCCGCGTAGCCGTGCAGGGCGAACAACTTTGCCGCCGTGTCCAGCAACTGCTCGCGGCGCTTGGCTGCCGGCAATCGCCCCATCGCTCAGGCCCCTGAAAAGTGCCGACAGACCAGTGTTTTTGCCGCCGCGAAGCCCTGCAATCGACAGGACGCGATGGCAACTTGCTAGTATACGCTCACTTTGGCTCTGTTTCCGCGCTTCGGGATCGCGAAACCGGGGGCACGGGGTCGAACCCATGCCCACCCCACGGATGGCACCGGCACAGGCGTCGGGCGGTGAGCCATGTGCCGCGGCAGGGGCCGTGCAGGCGGTAGGCCTCCAAGCCATATTCGCTGCATGTGGGCAGAAATCGGCAGTGTCCGGCCATGAGCGGAGCCAGCGTGAACCGATATCCCCAGATCAGGGCCATGAACGGCCAAGACGACCAGTGGGCTTTGGTAGGGCAGGCGTCCCGCTTGCCGTGGGTCTGGTGCCCGCCATCCAAGTCGTTGTCGCCCTGAGACATCCTCACACTCTCACCTCATCACCTCATCACCTCATCACCTCATCACCTCTTCACGGCCACCCTCACGCCTCGCCCGCCGCTTCCATTCCACATCCGCCTCGCGGACGAGTTCCACCAGCATCCGCCGATACTGCGGGAGCGGCAGCGGCCCGCTCGTTCCGTGGGGGCGGACGGTCACCACAACGTCATAGCCCGGGACCAGCGCGTGCTGCTCGTGCCGGAACGCTTCCCGGAGCAGGCGCTTGACACGGTTGCGCACTACCGCGTTGCCGACCCGCGTGCCCACCGACAGGCCCAGGCGGCAATGTTCCAGATCGTTGGGGAGCGTGAAGATGGTGATCGGCCCGCGCGATTTCCGCAACTTGCCCGCGTACGCCGCGGCGAACTGCCGGGCTTGGGTCAGCCGGTGGCGCTGGCGGAAATGGAGAGGAACGGGTACTGCCACAACGAGACGTTAGCGCGCAGCCGCACCGGGCCGCGCGCTGAAGGTGCCATGCAGATGTCCGCCCGCACCTCCCGGCCCAGCGCCACGATTGGGTCGGCGCGGCGACCTCATCGTGGGCGTGTGGTCAGTACCATTCCGCCATGCAACACACACTGTCAATCTCGCTGGTGACCGGAACCGCGACGGCGATCCTCGGGGCAGGGCTTGCCTGCGGCCTCACCTCCTGCTCTCCCAAGACCTGCACGGGCTTCGATGTCTCCGCGCCGACCCGCACTGAACTGGTCGAAGTGGCCAACTTCCCCGAGCATCAGGTCACGGGCGTCGCGGTCTCACGCCGCGGCCGCGTCTTCATCAGTTTCCCGCGTTGGGGAGGTACCTACGCGATGGGCGTCGCGGAACTCCTGCCCGACGGCTCGCACGTTGCCTACCCGGACGCCGAGTGGAATCGCTCCAACGAGGATCTGCGCAGCCCGCCGGAAGGGGACGCGTTTGTGTGCGTGCAGAGCGTGCATGTCGATGATCGGGACCGATTGTGGGTGCTGGACCCGGCCGCGCCGAAACTGGAAACGGTCTTGCGGGGGGCCGGGGGCGGACCCAAACTCATCGAGATCGATCTATCGAGCAACGCCGTGACGCGCGTGATCAGGTTCGACGAATCGGTCGCGCCGGCGAAGTCCTACCTGAACGACGTGCGCGTGGACACGCGCAGCAACCACGCCTTTATCACGGACTCGGGATTGGGCGCGATCGTGGTCGTGGACCTCTCAACCGGGCACGCCAGGCGCGTGCTCGACGGCCACGAATCGACCGAAGCGCGCCCGGACTTCGTGCCGATCGTCGAGGGGCGCGAGTTGATGACGCCCGCGGGCGCCACTCCGCGCGTGCATTCCGATGGGCTCGCGCTCGACGCCAAGGGCAACTGGCTGTACTACCAGTCGCTGACCGATGACCGGCTCTTCCGCATCAGCACGCGGGTGCTGACCTCGCCCGGCACCATGGAGTGGCAGATCGAGGACTCGGTCCAGGCGGAGGGAAAGAGCGTCGTGACGGACGGGATGATCTGCGACCGGCTGGGCAACCTGTACTTCACAGCGCTCGAGCACGACGCGATCGTGCAGCGTAACCCGCGCGGCAATATGCTGACACTCGCCAAGGATGCCAAGATCGCGTGGCCCGATTCGCTGGCGATCGGGGCTGCGGGCCCGGTCGCGGTCGGCGAGCGCGTGCCGCCGGGAGAGTGGTTGTACTTCACCACCAGCCAGATCCACCGCACACCCATGTTCAGCCCAAGCGGCGAGTGGCCGGTGACGCCGTATCGGCTGTTCCGCGTGCGCCTGCCGGGAGGGTGAGTGATCGCTTCATCACACCCTCACTTCATCGCTTCATTATCCGGGCCCCCCAGCACGCGCTTCTGCATGCGGCTGAACTGCTGACGGATCGCGCCCGAGTCTCTTTTGAGGTCCGAGCCGATCTGCTCCCACGACAGGCCGCGCCAACGGAGCCGCAGCAATGCCTGTTCATCGGCGCTGAGAAGTGCGAGGATACGAGTCCGCGCCTCCTCCGTGCGGACATCGAAACTCGCGGAGGGTCCATCGGCGGCGGGCTCGAATGCGGCAGCGAACGCGGGGCCGTCAAGCGAGACCGCTCGCACACCCTCGCCCCCCTGCCCTCCCCCGCGCTTCTCGCGCCCATCGTGACGGGACAGGTCCACCAGTTTGGAACGCACCACGCTCCTGAGATAGCCCGCCAGCGCGGCCTCGGACTCGAACTCGAGTTTCCCCGCCTCGAAGTCCTCGACGAAGGATCGCGCGATCGACTGGCAGACATCCACCGACTCGCGCCGGTCGCGAAGGCGGCGGCCCATGCCCGCGCGGACGAAGATCATCACCAGGCGGAGCAACTCGTTGAAGGCCGCATCGCGGGCGCGGCCATCCGGCACGCCCGCCGCACCCCCATCCGGCACAGTATCGGCCGATGGCCCGGACCGCCCGCAGGCGGTTGACAGGAGCAGCCTGAGTTCGTTCCCGCCCTGCATCGCCGGTTCCTTGGCCCCTCCCCGAGCATACCACAAGCCTGTCACACGCGGCAGGCGGCGTCGCTCAGGAGTTGATGAAGGTGCGCGCGGAGCGAGACCCGGGCTGTACACTCGTCAACGCGGGAAGTACCGGAGGCGCTGCGCGCATGAACGGCTCGATGGGCAGCATGGGGAATGCCGGCGCGCGGGTGCGTGCGGCGTGGTTGCGCGCGGAAGGGGCGCTCGGCCACGGGCTCGTCGGGACCGCTGGTGCGCTCTTGCCACCGGACCTTGGGCCGATCATCGCCGATCTCGGGTCCGCGGGGGAAGAGGACGCGATCGACGCGATGATCGCCGATGCCGAGGAGCGCTGGGACCGTGGCCTACCGGCCGGCCTTGAGCACTACCGGGTAACGCTGGGAGAACTTGCGCGCGGCGTGCCCGTATCCCGCGCCCTGCTGATGTGCGAGGTCTCCCGGCGTGCAAGCGAACACCCGGACTCGCTCCGGGAAGAACTGCTGACGCGCTACCCCGATGCGTTGCGCGAGGTGGAGGTCGTCATCGGCATGATCGCCCTCATCAGTGGTGCCGGAGAAGGGGACGCGAACGAGCGCGATCCCGGCTCGCCACTCGGGGCGGGGACGCGCCTCGGAAAGTACGAACTCCGAGAGAGGATCGGCGCGGGCTCCTTCGGCGAGGTGTGGCGCGCCTGGGACACGGAACTGGCACGCCACATCGCGCTCAAGGTGCTGCACGGGCCGGTCTGGCGCACGGCCCCGGGTGGCGGCCCGGGTACGGGGACGGGGGGGGCGACGCGGATCATCGATGAGGCGCGGGCCGCGGCATCGCTCCAGCACCCGCACATTGTCTCCGTCCACGATGCGGGTGTGTTCGAGGAGAACGGCCGTTGTTACATCGACTCGGAACTCGTCGCCGACCCTGCACCGACCCCGGAGGACCCAACGAACGTTCTCGTCGGGACATCTCTGGAAACGCTTGTGCGCCAAGGAGGAGTACTCGACGCTCGCTCGGCGGCGGCATTGCTGGAGCCGGTCTGTCGGGCCGTTGCCGTCGCGCACGCCCGTGGCGTCCTTCATCGTGACCTCAAGCCGTCGAACATCCTCGTCAGTCCGGCGGGCCGCGCGCTCGTGGCGGACTTCGGCCTGAGCGTGTCGGCCTTGCCCGGGAGCAACGGCGATTCGGATCGCGGCACGGGGACCGTGAACATCCCCACGGCTTCGGGAGGGCGCGTGGTCGGCACACCAGCGTACATGTCTCCCGAGCAGGCCCACGGGGAGAAGTGTACCCCTGCGTCCGATGTCTACGGGCTTGGCGTCACGCTCCGCTTCCTCCTGACGGGCCGCCCGCCGTACGAACCGACCGGACACCATGATGCGGCAGATGGTCGGTGGGACGTCATCAAGCAGGCTCGGGCGGGCGGACTACGACCGTTGACCGACTCGCGTCCGCGCACTGCGCCCACGCTCGCGCGCATCGTGGACCGGGCGTGCGCGGGCGGGGCCGAGGATCGCTACGCATCGGCCGATGCGTTCGCGGCGGACCTGCGGGCATTTCTCTCGCACCACGGCACCGTCGCCGACCCGCCGGGGATCGCGAGAGCCGGGACGCTGTGGTATCGTCGCAACATGGCCGCGGCGACCGTGGGCCTTACCGCGCTGTGCGTGCTGGTTGCGGTGACCACGAGATTCGTGGATCGCGTCACTGCGCAGCGCGACCGGGCGGTCGAGGCGGAGGCCCTCGCCGCGGGCCGCCTGAAGGAGGCCGAGCAGGCGCGCCAGATCGCGGACGCCGTGAACGGCTACGTCGAGGCCAGCGTGCGGAATGCACTGGCGACGCCCTCGCGCGGACCCGCGACGATGAACTGGGTGCTGACGCTCATAGCACAGCGGCTCGCAACGGAGACCCCACCGGACCCATTGGTCGCCGCGGGCGTCGCACACTTCCTTGGTCAGGCATACCTCGGGCTCGGAGCCAACGACCATGCGCAGAAGTTTGCCGAGCAGGGGCTGGGCGTTCGGCGTGCAGCGCTGGGCGAACTCGCGCCAGATACGCTGCGCTCGCGGGTGCTGGTGGCCCGGATCGAGTATCGCGAGAAGGGACGGGAGAACTACGAGGAGTCGCTTCAACTGCTCATCAAGGACTGCGAAGCGTCGCTGGGGGAGCGATCGCCCGAGGCGTGCGAGGCGATGCGATGGCTTTCGCGCTACCGCGTATGGCAGGGACGGCACGACGAGGCGAGAGACGTTGCGGATGAGGCTCTGCGTCGGCGGCGCGCGGCGCTCCCCACGGGACACGCGGAAGTGGCCGAGTGGCTGACCGATGCGGCACTGCCGCGCCGCCTGAGCGAGGATTACACCGGCGCGCTGCCGCTCCTGGAGGAGGCCGCACAGGTCCGGCGCGAGCGTTTGGGGCTCAAGAACTATGAAACCCTCGGCTCGCTGAGCATGGTGGGTCAGGCGTACATGTCACTTGAACAATGGGACCGGGCCATCCCGCCGCTGCGCGAGGCGGTCGACGGCCTGCGAGCCGTCGCGGGACCGACGAACGGCCTGACCCTCGCGACGGTACTCCTGCTCGTGCGCGCGCTGCACCTGGGGGTGAACGGCCCCGCGGATGCGCTCGCGAGCGGCACACCGACGATGGAAGCCCTGAGAGCCGAGGGCACGCCCGGCACCGGGCCGCTGGAGTTGGCGGGGGCCTTGGGCGCGTGCCTGCTGGACCTGGGACGGGTCGCGGAATCAGCGGAACTGCTTGAGTGGGCGTGGGCGGAGAGCAAGGTTCGTCCCGGCGGGCTGAGCCGCGGCGCGCGTGCGGCGGTGCTGCGGGTGCGACTGCATCGAGCGGCGGGCGAGCATGATGAGGCGAATCAGTTGCAGGCGGAACTCGACGCGGCTTTCCCAAGAAACGCGCCTGAATCGCAGTTGCCCCGGTGACTATTTGGGCGAAGCGGGTGCGGCGCGGCGCGCCGCCTCGGCCTCCCAGCGTGCGGCCTCCTCGGCACGTCCCACCTGCCGCAGCAGCCCCGCATGGATCGCGGGGATCACGACGTTGGCACGCGACATCTCGGCCGCGGCTTCCATCTGCGCAACCGCCTCATCCGTCCGGCCGATGGCGAACAACGCGCCGGCGAGATCGACGCGGATGGGCGTGGCGTCGGGACGGATGTCGCGCGCTCGCAGGAGCAGATCAACGGCAAGTTGCGCGGCCTGCGCATCACCAGACTGATTCGAGTATCCCATCAGCACTCCCGCGATCTCCGACAGTGCCCAAGGGGCCGGGCCTGCGCTCGCCGCCGCTTCCGCGAGCAGTTCCTTTGCCTTGCCGGCTCGCCCGATCTGAAACTCAAGCATCGCCGCGCCGACAAAGGTCGAGAGGCGGGCGGTGTGGGGGCCCAGGTCGCGGGCGCGCTGGACGGCGGCGCCGGCCTTTTCTGCCGCCCCCGCGACGTCTTCAAGTTGAAGGAAGAGACCGGCCGCGGCGATGAGCGTGCCGCCGCGGCGTGTTGGGAACTCCGTTGCGCGCATCGCAAGGTCGAGGGCCCGCTGGCGCTCGCCGAGTTGCGCTGCCAGCCCTGCGGCGGCGAGGAAGACCTGGGCATCCGCGTGCCTGTCCTCAACCGCGCGATCGAGCAGTGCGAGCGCTCGCTGGCGACTGCCCGCCCCGGCGTGGAAGCGGGCCGCGCCCAGAAGCGTTCCCGGAGTCGCGTGCCGCTTGCCCGGGCCGATTTCAGCGGTTTCGCCCGTGCCGACGATCTGGTTCCAGAGCGCATCGGCTTCTTCACGTCGGTTGTTGGTCAGGTGCCACGCGGAAAGTTCGGACCTGATCCCATCGAGGGCCGGGTGGCGCGCCAGCGCATCGGAATAAAGATCAAGTATCTCCTTCTCCGCTTCCGCGCCGGCACCGGCCGCAAGATCGGTGCTCCCGAGACTCGCCCGCCGCTGGATAAGTTGAGCGACCTGCGAGACAAGCGGATCGCGCGGCTTGCCCTCGCGGATCACCTCGCGCAGCAGCCGCTCGACGTGGTCGAACTCGCCCAGCACCGAGTGCAGGTAGGCAATGGTGAGTTTCTGATCCGCTTGGAGCGGCCAGCCGACGCCTCCTCCCCCCCCGCCACTGCCACCAACACCGCTCTGGAGAGCGGTGCCACCAAAGCCGGTAGGCGGCGACGCCCGCCGGAAGTGCGCAAGCGCCGCACGCGCGGTCGCGGCCGCCGCAGGTGAGGCCTCAAAGTCGGGGCGCAGCAGCACGGCGTGGGGGATATCCAGATGGCCGTAGAGCATGTCGGCCCGCCACAGGTGGTAGCGGACGTAACCGCTCCATACACCCACGATGATGATGGTGAGCGTAAAGATGGCGAAGCCGTAGCCGACGGGGCGCATCCGTCCCTTGGCCTTGAGTTGAAGGCTCTGGAGCCGGACGCTTGGCTTGCTGAACAGGGACCACAACTTCCAGGTGCTGAAGGCGGCGATGCCGGCGATTCCCACGGCCATGAGCATGGGGACTGAGTTGGCCAGGCCGCGGTACGCGAGGAAGAAGGCCAGGAAGAGGCCCGCGATGGCCCACTCTTCCCAGCGGTACAGGTCGTAGCGCGCTGCGCGGTCGGCCTTGGCCTTGGCGCGTGCCGCGCGGGCCTGATCCTCGCTCAATCGCGCGGGCGTGCGCGGCTTGGCCCGCAGCGCCGGGCGGCCGAAGCCAAAGTACAGCGCCTCTTTCGGGCAGACGCTGACGCAGTCCATGCACTTCATGCACCCGGGATCGACGACCATGCCGAAGTCGCGGACTTCTTCGTGTACGCGCACGTTGGACGTGCAGACCGCGGTGCAGTGGCCGCAGCCCTCGCAGGCATCGGTCACGCGGATGCGCCCGGGCGCGACAATGTCGGCCGGGCCGAAGATGCCGCCGTAGGGGCAGCCGTAGGTGCAGAAGCCCTTGGACCCCAGGAAGTACACCGCGCCGAAAGTGCAGATGAAGATGAACGGGATGGCGATGTACCACGGGGCGAAGGTCGCCCAGAAGTCGCGCGTGATGAACTCGGCCCGCAGGGCATCGAGCGGCTCGCTCTGCCCCAGCCACGCGGGCAGGTTGCCGAAGTCGTCCATCAGCACCGGGCGCAGGATGTCGCGGTGGAACGCCGGCCAGACGAACATATAGAGCGCCACGATCAGCGGCACCCAGACCAGCAGGCGCGAGCGGAAGGGCTTGGGCTTGACGCCCACGCGCCCCATCAGCCACGAGCAGAGGTCCTGCAGCGCGACGATGTGGCAGCCCCACCCGCAGAAGAACCGCCCGAGGATGAGTGTCGAGACGATCGCGAGCGTGAAGAAGATGAAGCCGGCGTTGATGACGCCGTTGCGGATCGTCTCCATGCTCTCGCTCGGCTCGACAGGCGTCACCGTCGAACCAGTGACCAGCCACTGGATGATGTGCGCCGCGATGATGAGATGCACGA
>CAYMWG010000106.1:8332-9012 GCA_964393765.1 uncultured Phycisphaeraceae bacterium | reverse complement strand
GTGCAGATCACCACGATCCTCCTCCTGCGCCTGCAGGACAGCGACAACCCCGCCCCCGGCGATGGGCTTCGCTCGCTCTACCACGCCTTCACCGACTCCTGGCGCGAGTCCGTGGGTGCCAGGTCCGCCGACGAGTTCGCCTGTACGTTCTACGAGGCGTACCACCTTCTCATCGCCCACCACTCCGCTGTCCAACTCAGCACCACCTACCCGCCTCTTCCCGAGGGCGCGCTGCCCGGCACCCCGCCGACCACGGCCTCGCAACTCTTCCAGTTCATCGACCTCGACGGCCTGCTCCGCACCTGCATCTTCCGCTTCCTCCGCGCTTCAGCCGCGCACCCCTGGCTCATCGACGATGTGGTCTTCCCGATCATCGAGCCAGACGAAGACACCGCGGCCGCGGCCATGAGCGAATACGCGCTCCAGCCCCACGAACAAATCTTCAGCCCCTCAGCCCTCGCCGCGCCCGCAAACTCCAGTTAGCGCGCGCCCCGCACTCGCCGCCAGGTCTGATGTCTCAAATCTCAATCCCGCAATGCTGATGGTTCTTCGCGTGCCAGCGCCGTGACCACCGGTGCTCCGGAGTGCCGCGCGCACAAAGCACCCCTTCCCCTCCGCGGCACTCCGCGCTCTCGGGTACCTCTGCGTTCCTCCTTCGCCTTTCCCCCGCCCCCCCCCCC
>CAYMWG010000106.1:0-8322 GCA_964393765.1 uncultured Phycisphaeraceae bacterium | reverse complement strand
GGGGGGGGGGGGGGGGGGCACCGCCCACCGGCGTGCTACGCCTCCACGCGCTCAAAGTCGATCGACCGCTCATCGGGGCGGAGTCGCGCGAAGTACGCCTCGATCTCCTCGAGACCCGTCACGCGGTGGACGTACGCCGCCGCGCGGACAAGGTCCGCCTTCTGCACCAGTTCGAGGCGCGGCTCGGCCAACTTCAGGCGCGTGGTGTAGAACGCGCACGACTGGTGCGCGATCAACACCACCCGCTTCAGCCCGTGCACCTCGACCAGGAACTTGAGTTCATCGACGACGCCCTGCTCCTCCAGGTGCGCTTCGGGGTGGGCCGCCAGGCAGGCCGGTCCGCCGGGCAGCGCGACCCGGTCGTAGCGGGGCAGGGCCAGGCCGTTCTGCAGGAAGTCGTCGAAGTGCTCGCCGATGCGGCCATCAGAGCAGTACACCGCCGCGGCTCGGATGCGGGCGGGGTCGTAGGGGAGGCGGGAGGCGTAGTTCATGTCCCGAGTCTACAGGCTGGCGGCGATGGGGGGGGGCGTTGTCCCGCTCGCGGAGCGAATGACCCGGGGCCGCGACCGTGCAACCATCCACGCATGGGACGCGGCCAGAACATCGATCCGAACAGCCTCAACCAGCACGGCATCACCAAGCAGGAACTCGTCGATGCCGGGGACATCTCGCCCAAGACCTTCGACATGATGCGCAAGGCCGCGCGGGTCAAGGGTCCGAGCCACGGCGGCCTGACGTGGGTGTTCACGTTCGAGGATGTCGCCGCGCTGATCGTGAAGGCCGAGTGCGGGTCGTTCACGGAGCGCGGCGGGTTCGCGGCCAAGGCCTGGCGGACGCTGCTCGCCGAGCAGGGGATCGAACTCGAGCCCACCGTGCAGAAGCGGCCCGCCAAGCAGCGCAACCGCCAGCACTGATGCGAGAGGTGTGCCGGAAAAGAGTCCGGACATGACGGCTTACTTCCCAGCGATTGTCGGCTCATCCGTCGGGATCTTGTGGAGCGTGTAGTAGGCCACCGAGTGCAGCAGGCCACGCCCGTCCTTGGCCTTCACTCCCGGCATGGACAGTTCGTGAACGAATCCTTCTCCACCCTGGCGCAGGCCATCGACCGTCAGCGAGACCATCCGGGGTCCGGTCACCTTCGCGTTCACGACCTTGGGTGTCTGCGTCTCGATCTCCGGCGAGCCGTAGGTCGGGTGGTACTTGTAGGTGTAACTCGTCATCGCGTAGGACTTCAGATCCTCGGCGCTCGCCTGATCAACATCCTCGGTGAACTTCACCACGAATCCGCGCGGCGCGGCGTGCATCGAGAGAGCCTCGAAAGGCGTCTTGCCCGTCCACGCGAGGCGCTGCAGGCCGTAGCGGAGTCGGCCGATGGAGCCCCAGCCGCGGTCGGTCTGCCCGGCGATCATGCCGCCCTGCTTATCGAAGGTGATGCGGTTGACACCGCAGTCGAGCCCGCGCCGGAAGGGGAAGCACGCGCCCTGATATAGATCGCCCTCGGGCGTTGAGACTTTCTCCAGCGCGATGCGCATCACCAGCGCCGAGAACTGATCGCCCACGAACAGTTGGCCCGCGAATGGCCCGAACTTCCCGTCGGTTGTGTCCATCACGCAGTCCGCGGCGGACTGGCCCATCTTCTTGTAGGGGAACCACACCGCGGGCAGCGTGCGCCGCGGCTCAGGGTCGCCCTTGGTCCAACCCTCGCGCCAGTTCAGGCCCGCGGGCTGGCCGTGGTAGGAGCCGGGGGACATCCACGAGAGTTTGTTGGTCGCGACAAAGTCGCCCTGATTGTCGGCGTAGAAGGCGTCACCGGCGGCATTGAACCCGATGCCGTTGGGCGAGCGCAGTCCGTCGCAGACGGGGATCATCTTGCGGTCGGGCGTGACCTTCAGCGCCCAGCCGCGGTAGGGGGCGATCGACTTTCCCAGCGCATCGCAGAATCCGACGTTGAGCGTCACCCAGGCGTTGCCATCGGCATCGAACTTGGGTCCGAATGCGAACTCGTGGTAGTTACCCGAGACGCCCCACGCGTTACAGAAGGAGTCGTAAAGATCGGCCATGCCGTCGCCGTCCTCATCGACGAGGCGGGTGAGTTCCGGGCGCTGAACGCAGTAGATCGCGACCTTGCCGTCCTCGACCCGGCCCGCGACGCCCAGTGGCTCGTGCAGGCCGGAGGCAAACAACTTGAAACTCGCGTCGAACGGCGGGTCCTCATCGGCGTGCGAGACGAGGTAGACATCGCCGCGGCGAGTGCAGACGGCGATGCGCCCGTCGGCGAGCGTGTCGAGCCCGCCGACTTCAAGCACGGCGTCGAGGGGGACGGGGATCGTCGAGGCGCGGTAGTACTCGTCCTCATCGCTGGGGAAGTCGATGTTGAGTTGATACTGGAGTTTGGCATCGAGCACCGGATCGACGCGCGCTGTGCGAGTGATGAGTTGGTAGTCCCAGCCTCCCTTACCCTGCGTGACCTTGGCAAAGAGGTGGTTGACACCGGGCCTGAGGTCGAGCGTCAGGCGGTGGTCATCGACATTCATGCCGCGGGGAATGTCGGCATCGACGAGCAACTTGCCGTTGAGCCAGAAGCGGAGTCCGTCATCCGAGCCCATCGTCACCGGCATCGAGACAGGCTTGTCGACCGTCGCGGTGCAGTAGAGGTAGCCCGTGCCCTCGTTGTTGAGGTCTTCGTCCTTGTAGAGTTTGAGGCTCATGGCGCGGTCGGGCTCATCGCCGAGTTTCTGCCAAGTGATCGCGAGGCCCTTCTTGCCGGTGTAGGTCGCCTTGAGATCGGGGCCGGTTCCGCCGTGGGCCATTTTCGCGAGCTCTTCCTCGGGCGGTTGAGCGCGGGCCTGCCAGCCTTTCTCGCCGCCGGGGAAGGGCGTGAGCGCCATCCACGGAGACCAGCGCACGGGCGTCTGGTTCATCAAGCGGTCGAGCATCGCGGTCTCGGTCACAGCGCGGGTTTCGAGTTTGGTGTACTCGATGTTGCCGAAGTCGATGTCGGTCTGCGCGTGCGTGTGCGCGGCGAAAAGGCTCACCACGGAGAGCACGGAGAACACGGAGAGAACCAATGCCTTGCTCATCTTCCTGCTCCACTTCACGACACCTCTTTTTGGAGGCTCTGTCGTTCCAACGAAACCGCTCATTCCTGATCCGTGTTCATCCGTGCCAATACATGGCTGCATTCGCTTCCTACGGGGTGATCTCCACGCCGAACTCCGCCGCGCCATCACCGTTGGCCTCGACACGCAGGAGCGTGGTGCCGTCCTCGGGCGACACGACGCACCTTCTCGCATCGACGATCTTGACCCTGCCCTTGCCGACATTGAACCAGACTGTCTGCCCCTTCGCAAGCCCTGAGACCTTGAACGTGCGCCAGACCGCCGGCATCGTGGCGGTCGTGGCGCGAAACTGCTCTTCCACATCTGCCGCCTGACCGCCAACGGGAGACGCTACCAGCGAATAGAGGAAAGTGGGTGAACCATCCGAGTGCAGGCGATAGCCCTTGAAGGCGAGGCTCGCTTCCGCTCCTCCCTTGGTCGGCCATGCGTTCGGCTTTGCGCCCATCACCAGTGCCGGTCCCGGAGGCGCGGTCCAGATCGTCGGGCCTTGTCCGTCCGCGTTTGTGCCGCCCCGGTTCGCCCATGCGCCCGAGGCGTCGAGGAAACTGCCTCGCCACGCGTCGACGAGCCGCACCTGCACGGCGTCGAACACGAAGTGAACGCCCAGCGGATAACCGACGGCGATAGCGCGAGAACCACCGTCCTTCATGAACGTGCGCAGCACCACCGGCCGGTCTTTCACGCTCACCATCATCCCGCCCGCGACGGCGATGCCATCGGGCACGGGCATGAACTCGCCGAGGTTGAAGTATGTCCACATCGCATCGGACTGCCTGCGGCTGTCGCCCTCAAGCACCGTCGCGACGGAGCCTTTGTTGAAGCGATAGAACTTCTGCATCCGCGTACCGGGCTTGAAGCGGTCGGGGTCGTGAATGTAGTCGGCCCACCACTCATAGCGGATGCGGGAGGCGAAGGCCGTAAGTTCCGGTCCCGGAGTGCCCGTCACCTGTCCGTTGACGGTGTGGCAGTTGATGCAGTACAGACCGGTCTCGCCGACGAGTTTCTTGCCGGCGAGCACAAGTTCATCGGTCGCCGTCGGCTCACGCACATCGGTGTTCGGTGCGACGCCGTCCGCCGCAGCGAGCGCCTCGGCCAGGTGGCCGACGCTGACCTCGCCGAACTGGGGCATGCGCGTCTTGATGTACGGGCGTGCCGCGCCCTTCTCCAGAAGCACGCGTCGCATCCAGTCCGTGGTCAGTTTGCCGCCCACGCTGGTGAGTCGAGGCGGGATCCGTCCCTCGTCACCAAGGTCGGCCTCGACGGACTGCCCGTAGAGCGGCTTGATCGCTTCGGCGACCCCGCCCTCGGACGCGTACTCGTGGCAGGCGGTGCATGAGAGTGCATTGAGCGTTCGCTGAGCGAAGTCCACAGGTGCAGCGGCGTCCCCGGCATTCCAGTTCGCAGCATCGTTGAGAGCAGACCTGAGGGCGGACCTGTCGTTCTCGCTGAGGGAGTATCGCGGCGACTTCGTGTCCTTGGGGTCCATGCACCCGCGATCAGAGCGTACACGGGCAAGAGGCGTTCCGACCACGCGGGGTGTTGCCGCCGGAGCCTTGTTCGCTGCATCCTCGATCGCGTGGCAGTTGATGCAGCCTGTTGAGACAAACGCCGCGCCTCCGAGTTGGACCTTCGCCGGATCGGGCGCGAGTGTGGCGGTCGCGTCGTGGCCTCCCCAAGCCTTCAGCAAGTACACCGAGACCGCGTCGGCCTCCTCCTGCGTCAGATTCAGCGAGGGCATCCGCCCACCAGGCCGGGTCTCGTGCGGTGCCTGCAAGAATGCGCTGAGTGATGAGGGGCGCCACTTGGCCGCGAGCATCCCGTGCGGATGGGGAGCGATGTAGTCCTTGGCGCTGCCGTCGTACGTTCCGTGGCAGGCAACGCAGCCGACGCTGTGATAGACAGCCTCGCCCCGTTCGAGAGCTGTCGCGCCCATCGCGGGCGACTCCGCCCGCCAGGGGCCGTCATCGCCAATGAGCGTTGCCAGGTAGTGTGTGATGTTCTCTGCGGATTCGTCCGCCGCGGCCGCGTCCGCGCCCAGAACGGCGGGCATGCCGGAGTGCTCCTTCATCGCCTGCGGGTCCACCAGCCACTTGCGAATCCAGAAGGCGTTGGCTCGCGAGCCGATCGTCGACAGGTCCGGCGCGACTCGCGTCAGGACCGCGGCGTCGCTCTGCGCGGCGTGGCAGGAAGTGCAGCCAAGTTCGCCGAGCAGGACGCGGCCGTGCAGTTCGAGTTTGCCCTGGTTGCACGAGGCGAGTTTGCCCGCGGGCGGCTTGACGAACCGGTCAGGGATCGGTTCGCGTCGGAAGCCGACATCCTGCCCGCCGCTGGTGGCGTACTCCATCTCCCAAAGAGCCCGCACTTTGGCTGGGGCATTTCCGGCCCGGGTGAAGATGTACTGAACGTTGACGGAGCCTGCGGGGAGTTGAGCCCATGCGCTCACCTTGCTCGCGGGCATGGTCCCATCGACCTCCAGCACAAGGTCCTGGGCGATGGCCGCGCCGAACACTCGCATCTGCACCCGCCCGCCCTCGCAGTCCGCGCCGAATCGGTACTTCCCGGCGACGCCGATGGTCACGACTCCGTCGTATTTGGCGGTGAACGACGCGGGCGCGATGCCGGGATGCACGGTCTCCGCGGTGGTCAGGGCGAAGGCCGCATTCGACGCGTGGGTCTCGATCGGCTTCCCGCTTCCCCCCGTGCCGGCACTCGAATACGCCGCGGCCCAGCCGGTGAGGTCCGCTTGCTGCGCGAGTGAGCCGGAGATGTGTACGAGCAGCCCCATAGCCAGGCACGCCGTCACAATCGACCGCTGACAGCGACACGCGGTGTCAAACATGCTGTTCACGAAGTTCCTTCCCTGGGGAACGGCGTCCGTGCCTCGGTCACGGGCATACGTTCGCCCGCGATTTTGGCAAAGTCCTGATTGATCTGCGTCAATCTGCGTTGATCTGCGGCCGAACTCTGCCGGCTTACTTCTTGCTCGGATCGCGAACCTCGATGTCCTTCCACATGATCTTGTTGCCATTGTGGTGCGTCTGCAGCGCAATGTGACCGTCCGCAAAGTCCGTGAGTTTCGCGTCCACGACCTTGACGCCGTTGATCCACGTCTGGACCTGCTCGCCCACAGCGCGAACGCGGTAATCGATCCATGCGTTGTCGCGAGTCGGAACCTTCGTGCCCCACGCCCGGTCGTAGATGCAGCCGGTGAAGTTCTTGGGGTCGTGCTGATCCACCTGCGCCTCGTACCCCAGCGGCCAGGTGTCCGGATTCTCCGCTCGCGGCATTGCCCGAAAGAACAGTCCCCCGTTCCCCTTGGTGTTCACCTTGACGTGGAAGCGCACCTCCATGTCGGTGTACTTGCTGTCCGTGAAGAGGTGGCCGGGTCCGTCGTGCCCGGTGAGGGTGCCGTCTTCCACGGCCCACATCCCCTCGCCGCGAACGTGCCAGCCGGTGATGTCCTTGCCGTTGAAGATCGGCTTCCAGCCGCCGCCGTCGGGGTCGGGCGACAGATCCTTGATTCGGATGTTCCGGAATCTGACAGCGTCCCCGTGGTCCTGCAGCGCGATGTGACCGGTCGTCAGTCGGTCTCGAATCGGGCTCTTGTTGGTCTCCTCGTGGACGAATCCCCGGCCGTCGATCTTCTCGTCGGTGTGGATTTGCGAGCCGTTAAGCCACACGTTGAGCGTGTCGCCCACGAGCATGATGCGGTACTCGTTCCACTCTCCAGCCGGCTTGACGGCGACGCTCGACGGCGCGATCGCACCGTACACCGCGCCGCAGACGTTCACCGCGGGCTGCTGGCCGTGCGAGTCGTATACCTGGAGTTCCATGCCGGTGAAGGCAGGGTCGCCGAGCGTCGAGCCGCGGACACCAACGCCCGAGTTCCCGCCCTTGGGAACGTTGAAGTCCAGGCGGAGGTCAAAGTCCCTGTACTGCTTGTCGGTTCGCAGCCACCATCCCTTGCCTCCAGGCTCGCCGATGAGCAGTTCGCCCTTGTCAACTTTCCACGCCTTCAGATCTCCCGTGGTCCTCCACCCGCCAAGGTCCTTCCCGTTGAAGAGGGCCACGAACCCCTGCAACACTTCCACGGGCGGCACGGGCGCGGCTTGCGCACTGGTATCGGCGTCAGTCCAGGTCGTAAGAGCCACACTCATTGCCAGAGCGTTCATCAACATGTGCGTTTCCTTTGCTGGAACGTAGCCGCGAGCCGCAACCCCGAATGAAGACACTCCAGCCAGCATACCCGCAATGGGCGGGGCGCGAGTATTCGTTGAATGTACGGTAAGTTTTGAGAGAATTTCGAGAACAAAAGGGGTGGCGCGCCAGCCTTGGGATGCGCATCTTCCATCAGTCGTGGGGTCCCGGGGGGACACACAGCGAACACGGAGAAACAAGCATGTCCGACAAGAACAAGGTTGATCTGAAGTCCGTTTCCGGTGGCCAGGGCCACTCCACCACGTCCAACGTGGATAAGGCCAAGCAGATTGTCAAAGAGGAACTGAAGAAGGAGAGCCTCAAGACCGCCTCGGGCAAGGGTCCTCTTCAGGCGAACATGGTGCAGGGTGGCCGGGTTGAGGGTCGGCCGGCCGGGCAACTCTCAGCCGTGAGCAAGGGTCTGGGTCAGCCCGCCAACCAAACCCCCCCGATCTGCATCACTCCCAGCAAGGAAAGTTGATCCGACAGCCGCGGACTCGCGGCGAAAAGCACCGTGGGAAGCCTCGTGGGACCGGATGGGTCGGCTCGCCGCAAGCGATCCGGCCCGTTCGTGCGGAATGAACTTCCGGCAAGCAGGCGCGTGCTCATTGATGTGAGCCGCGCCTTTTTTTTTTCGCGACCTATCCTCGTCTGTGTTCATTGACGAAGCGGTCATCACGGTCAAGGCGGGGGATGGCGGCAAGGGATGCGTCTCCTTCCGTCGTGAAAAGTACGTCCCCAAGGGCGGGCCCGACGGCGGCAACGGTGGGCATGGCGGGCATGTCGTCTTCGTTGCCGATGAGAATGTGAACACGCTGCTCGACTTTCGCGGGGTGCCCACATGGCGCGCACAGGCGGGTGAGAACGGGCGCACCAAGCAGCAGGCGGGCCTCGCGGGCGAGGACCTGGTCATCAAGGTTCCGCCGGGCACGATGGTGTTTGACTTGGAAGATGACTCGCTTGTCAGCGACCTGGGGCGGGGCGAGACAGCGGTTGTCGCCAAGGG
>CAYMWG010000105.1:0-9042 GCA_964393765.1 uncultured Phycisphaeraceae bacterium | reverse complement strand
CCCCCCAGACATTCCCCCCCCCCGCCGAGGCCGCTTTGCAACCAGTCACGACGAGCCGATAGAGCCTCCGGGGGGGGGGAATGTCTGGGGGGAGAGCGAAGAGACATGGCCGCGACAGCACACTCACACATCTGCCTACCTTCACCCGTGCTTACCTCATTCCCCAAGGACAAGATTCGCGTGCTCCTGCTGGAGCGCATCCATCCGCGCGCGGGGGAGTTGTTCGCGGCAGAGGGATTTCAGGTGGAGCAGCACGCCGGCGCGCTGGAGGGCGAGGCGCTGGTGGAAGCGGCACGAGAGTCCCATGTTCTGGGCATTCGATCGGCCTCGCAGTTTCGCACGCTGGCGCTTGCGCAGTGCCCGCGCCTTCTCACCATCGGGTGCTTCTGCATCGGGACCAACCAGGTGGACCTTCGCGCGGCCAACCTCGCGGGCGTGCCGGTGTTCAACTCGCCGTTCTCCAACACGCGGAGTGTCGCGGAACTGACGATCGCCGAGATCGTCGCCCTGTACCGGCGATTGGTGGACAAAGCGGTGCAGATGCACGCGGGTGTGTGGGACAAGTCCGCCGCGGGTGCCCACGAGGTGCGTGGCCGGACGCTGGGGATCGTCGGCTACGGGCGCATCGGTTCGCAGGTGTCCGTGCTCGCCGAGGCCATGGGGATGCGCGTCCTGTACTTTGATACCGCGCTCGTGCTGCCGCATGGGAACGCCCGCGCGATGCGGACGCTGGACGAGTTGCTGGCGCAAGCGGATGTTGTGTCGCTGCACGTCCCGGCGACGCGCGTAACCGAGCGGATGATCGGTGCCCGACAGATCGCGACGATGCGTCCCGGCTCGTACCTCATCAACAACGCACGGGGGAGCGTCGTGGACATCGCCGCACTGGCCGCGGCGCTGCGCGAGAAGAAGTTGGCCGGCGCTGCGCTGGATGTTTTTCCGGAGGAGCCGTCGAGCAACACCGAGCCGTTTGCGAGCGAACTCCGCGGCTTGGGAAACGTGATCCTGACGCCGCACGTCGCGGGCTCGACCGAGGAGGCGCAGGAGTCGATCGCGGTGGATGTCGCGACGAAACTGATCCGCTTCATCAACAATGGGTCCACGAGCGGGAGCGTGAATGTGCCTCAGGTGGAGTTGCCGGGGCAGGAGGGGATCGAGGGATCAAGGGACCAAGGGAGCGAAGAGGGAAGCGAAGTTCCTGCCCGCCGCCACCGCGTCCTGCACTTCCACCGCAACGTCCCCGGGGTGCTGAGCAAGATGCACGCGATCATCGCCGAGGTGGGCGCGAACATCGCAGCGGAGTACCTGCAGACCAACGCCGAGGTCGGCTATGTGGTGCTGGACGTCGATCCGACCGACGCGGCGACGATCGTTGATCGACTCAGGGCGATCCCCGAGACGATCCGGGTGAGGATGTTGTGGTAAATCAGCCAATCGGCAAGCGTCGAACCCGAATTCTGGTGTCATCGAACACCACGATTGCACCGGATTCGAGGTCCTCGCTGATGATGGGGATGTGCGCGGTCAGCAGTTCAAAGACGTCGGCGACCGCCTTTCGTCTGCCGCGAAAGAGCACGACCGACGGCGTGGTTGACCGCCGCTTGGCAAGGATGGTTCCGAAATCGGTGTCCTGGGCGAGCAGGACACGTCTCTGCACCGCGGCGAAATCGAAGATCACGTCGTCCGGGGAATCGAAGGGCAGATGCTCACGCATATGAGCCGCGTCGTGCCCAATGCCGAGGAGCAAGTCCGCGAGCCGGTAAGAAAGACTGTTGTCGATCAGCAGTCGCATCAACCCGCCAAAGGAAGCTGCCGCTCCCGCACGGCTTCCGCAGCGTACTCAAGCGCCTGAGAGATATCCCCGTCCTCGAGGTCCGGGTAATCCCGCAGAATCTGCTCTCGGGTCATTCGCTGGGCAATCAGGCCAACGATCGTCGCCACGGGGATCCGCAGCCTTCGCACGCAGGGAACCCCGCTCATCTGATTGGCATCAGTCGTGATTCGATCGAAGCGACCCATGCTTGAATGATATGCCAAAGACGCGATGCTGCCCGCGCGAACGCGAACGGTCAATCCAGCACCCTTCGGATCTCCGCCTCGTCGGTCAGCCGCTGGGCGATCTTGTCGCGGGCATCGTCGATCATCGTCCGCATCCCGCCCTCGCGCGCGACGCGCGCCAGCGTCACCGCGTCGGTCCCCTGGATGGTCAGCTCACGCAGCCGGTCGGTCATCCGCATGATCTCGTAGACCGCGATGCGCCCGAAGTAGCCCGAGCCGAAGCACTTCTCGCACCGGCCCCCACCGCCGCCGCTCCCCGAGACGAACACACCGCCCTTGCCGCTCCCGCCGCAGACCTTGCAGGTTCGGCGGAGCAGGCGCTGGGCCATGCTCGCCAGCAGGGTCGAGGTGATGAGGTAAGGCTCGATGCCGATATCGATAAGCCGGGCGATCGCCCCCGGGGCGTCGTTGGTGTGCAGCGTTGCCAGCACCAGGTGGCCCGTCAGCGACGCCTGCACTGCCAGTTGCGCTGTCTCCTGATCGCGGATCTCGCCCACGAGGATCACGTCCGGGTCCTGGCGAAGCAGCGCGCGGAGGCCCGCGGCGAAGGTCACGCCCCGCTTCACGTTCACCTGCGTCTGGCTGATGCCCTCGAGGTGGTACTCGACCGGGTCCTCGATCGTCATCACGTTGCGGCTGGCGCGATCGACCATGCCCAGGCCGCCGTAGAGGGTCGTGGTCTTACCCGAGCCCGTCGGGCCGGTGACGAGGATGATGCCCGTGTTCTTGCGGAGCAGTTCCAAGAGGTCGGTCTGCATCCCCTTGGTCATGCCGACATCGTCAAGCGACAACTGCGTCTGCGACTGGTCGAGCAGGCGCAGCACGACGCGCTCGCCGTACACGGTCGGGATCACCGACAGGCGGATATCGATCTTGCGGTTGCCGACGCGCACCGTCGAGTGGCCGTCCTGGGGCGAGTGCCGGTTGGCGATATCCAGTTCCGTCATCACCTTGAGGCGTGAACTGATCGCCGGCGCGAGCGACAGCGGCGGGCTGAAGGCGTCGAGCAACATGCCGTCGATCCGGTAACGGATAACGAGTTTGCTCTCCATCGGGTGGACGTGGATGTCGCTGGCGCGCCGACGGAGCGCCTCGAACAGGATCATGTTCACCAGGCGGATGACCGGCGTCTGGCGGGCCAACTGCAGAAGGTCGGTCGCGTTGCGGATGCTTCCCGCGGCGGACTCGATCGCACGCTCGTCAAGGGGCATCTCCTCGACGATCTCGGTGACAAGGTCGGTCTTCTGCTCGTAGCCGCGGTTGATGAGGTTGACGACCGCGCCACGCGGCGACAGGACCAGCCGCACCGGCATCCCCAATCGCTCCTCGAGCAGGCTAAAGACCGCAGGCTGCATGGGCTGGGCGGTGGCGCAGGTCATCACCGTGCCGTCGCTCTCGATGCCCGCGACGAGGCGTTCGCGCGCGACCGAGGCGGGGACCAACTCGTAGAAGCGCGCTGCCGAATCGTTGAGGCGCGGCTCGTGGTCCAGCGGCAGGCCAGTGCGCGCGGCGAGTTTACCCAGGGCCGTGTGCTCATCGGCGGCGAGCATCGAGAGCAGCACGTCCCACGGCTCATCGTCGCTGCCGGGGAGTTGCGGGAACGTCCGGAGTTGCTCGGGCTTGAGTTCGAGTTCGCCGAAGTTGCGCGCAACTATCGCCCAGTTGACGGCAGAACCCTCTCGCCGCTCCGCGGTCGTGGTCGCATCTTTGCGGCCGATCTTTCCGAGACTTTTACCGATCTTCATCAGGCGTCCGAGCGTTGGGGAATCGTTGCGACTTTGGAAGGCTTACTCGGATGCCCACGGGTCCTTGCGGGGCGGCGGGCGGCGGAGGCTGCCCTCATCGGGCTCGGGGACCTTGCGGACATTCTGATCGAGCAGTTCCATGCGGATCGGCTCGGCCTCGGGGATCTCGGCATCGAGGTCGGAGTCTTTCATTGGGCCTCGCGTGAGCAGTCGCAGGTCCTGGAAACTGGTATCGCGCATCACCTTCGGCGTCATAAAGACGTAGAGCAGCGTCTTGCGGGAGTTCTTGCGCGTGTCGCTGAACATGAACCCGATGACGGGGATGTCCATCAGGAGCGGGATACCCGAACGCGTCTCGGTCGAGGAGTCAAAGACCAGACCGCCGACAACGATCGTGGTGTCGCTGGGGACGGTCACGGAGTCGGCCCGGACCTTGTCCTCGCGCTTGGGCGGCGGAACCCCGGGCACAGTCGACTCGCCGCTGAAGGCGGAGAGTTCGATCTCGTATTCGAGTTTGATGCTGCCGCCATCGGAGATCTGGGGGATGACGCGGAGTTTGGGACCGGCGGGCTCGAAGCCGCCGAAACTCTGCGTGTCGTTGCCGCCGTTGTTGCCGATGCTCGTCGTCAGGGTCGGCTGCTGATCGAGGCTGGAGATCTCCGCCTCGGAGTTGTCGTCGATGAGCAGTTGCGGCGAGGCGACCACGCGCGCGTTGTTGGTCCGCGCGATGGTGTTGATGATGAACGGAACGTCCTTGGTGCGGATCAGCGCGCTGGTGAGGCCGGCGAGGTTGGTCGCGGGCACCTTGGGGCTGGCGAGGCCGCCCCCGGTGCCGAAACTGCTCAGCCCGAAGTTGGTGTTGAGCGCGAACTGGCCGATGATGGTCTGGACCTCGGCCGCGAACCGGAAGTCGTCGCCGATCGTCACGGTCACGATCTTGGCCTCGATATACACCTGCGGGCGGAGCAGGTCGAGGCGTCCGATCAGCGTCTTCATCTGGGGCTGCAGTCGCTTGGGGGCCTTGATGAGCACCTGGTTGTTATTCTCATCGGCGAGGACGAACACGTCCGCGCCTTCGAGTTCGCCCAGGCCGCCATCGCCCGCTGCGCTCGCGGCGTTGGGGTTGTTTGCGTCCACGTTTACGTCCGCGGGCTGGTTGGGCTGGGGGCGCGTGACGCGGCGCTGACGCCCGGCGGCATCGCGAGAGCCCAGGTCGCGCCCGAGCAGTGGCGAGTTGCCGCCGCCGGTGGGGGCCTGCCCGGAGATCAGGCCGTTGATCGTCTCGGCGACCTCCTCGGCCTTGGCGTACTTGAGTTTGTAGAACTCGGTTGTGATGGCATCGCGCGCGATCAGGTCGCCGAGTTCCCGCACCAGCGCATCCACGCGCGCGTGCTGGGCCTCGGTGCCGCGGTAGATGAACCCGCCCGCGGCCGGGTAGATCACAAATCCGCTGCCCGAAAGGCTGCCCTGTTGTTGGTTCTGCTGGTTCTGCTGGTTCTGGCGGTTGCCCGCCAACCCAGTGCGCCCGGGCGTCGTGCCGCCGGATTGCGACTCGAAGGTTGTCACTTCGCCGAGTTGCTGTCGCGTACCCTCGGTCGCGACCGTCTCAGCGGTCTCGATGCCAACGGGGTAGAAGCGAGAGACGAGCGTGATGGGCACATCGACGATGGAGAGCAGGTCGCCCAGAAGGCGCGCTTCATCCTCGCGGCCGCGGAAGAACAGCGCGTTCCCGCCCGGGTCCACGGTGAGCCGCTCGGGAAGGTTCGAGAATGTTGCGCCGCCGCCACCCCCCGCCGCCGCCGCGGCATTTCCTGCACCCGCACCCGCTGCGGGCGTGCTCCGAGGCGCGGTCGAGCCGAGCAACTCGATGATGCGGTCGCGCGCGGAACTCGCGGCGACGTTCTGAATCTCGAACCGCTGGAACTTCTGCTCCGCACGCTCGGCAAGGATGGTCTCGATGGCCTCTTCGACCAGGCGCGTGTTTCGCGGCGTGTCGGTCATCACGATCACCCCAAGATCGTCGAGAAACTGGATGCTCGCTCCCCCTCCTCCTCCACCAGCAGCCGCGCGGGTTCCCAGCAGACCCTGGATGAGCGGGCCAAGGGAACTGGGCTTGAGGCCGGTTGTGCGAAGAACCCGTGTCGGGGCAAAGACGCCCGTGCTTCCAGCGCCGAGGTTCGCCTGGATCGCCCCTTTAGGCTGCACCATGTGGACGCCCGAGGCGTCCTGGATGATCGTGTAGTCCTTCTGCTCCATCAGGGTCAAAAGGAACGGCAAGACCTGATCCTTCTGAAGCGTGATCGCGGTGTTGATGACGACCGTCTGACCTTTAAGCCCGGAGTCCGTGTAGAGCAGTTGCAGATCGAGTTCGTCGCGCACCAACTCGATAAGCACCGACAGGTCAACCGGCTCAGCAATGGGACTGAAGCGGAACGTGCCGTCCTCCTGAAGGCCGCCATCGTTCTTCATCGCATCCAGCATCTCCGTGCCGCGCTGGCCGGTGGGCTGCGCTGCGGGCTGCCCGGGTCGCGGGGGCACCGGTATCGGCGGCTGCAAACGACTTGTCGAAGGGCGCGGCGGCGTGGGGGGCTTGCCATCCTGCGCCAGCCCGGCCCCTGAACCGCACGCGATGATCAGCGAAGCGATAAGCCACTCGCGGCGCGACCGGCGAGCGGACAGCCCCACTGAAAGACGGGCAACACGATCGCGCAACTTGGCTGGCATCACGGCAACTCCCTCGCTGGATCGCCACCCCCGCGAAGAGGTGCCGATCCGCAACTGTACCGCCCGGCCAACGCCGTGACGCCCTAAGCCAATGCACATTACCACTCGCGCGGGGCGAAGGATGCACAACCGGCGGCGGGCGCACGGCAATACCGGCCGCGCGGCGGCTCAACCACCGTCTTATCGGTTGCAGGGCGTGCCGCACCGCCAAAACGACTACGCTCCGCCACATGCGGGTCGTCAGCCTCCTGCCTTCGGCCACCGAGTCGCTCCTGGCGATCACCGGCTCGCCGGAAAATTCCAGGGCGAGGCTCGTCGGCCGGTCACACGAGTGCGATTACCCGCCCTCGTCCGCCCTTGAAGCCGTCCCCGTGCTGACGACGGCCAAAACCCGCTTTGAGTCCTCAGCCCAGATCGATCAGGCGGTTTCGGCCCAACTGGCGACGGGCGAATCGCTTTATGACCTTGATGTTGAGCGGCTGGCCGCGTTGCGGCCGGATGTGATCATCACGCAGGACCTGTGCAAGGTCTGCTCGATCGACCTCCGGAGTGTCCGCAGGGCAGTCGATTGGATGTCGCCCCCCCCCAAAGGACCGCGAGTGCTTTCCCTGAATCCGATGACCGTGGAAGCGGTCCTCGACGATGTGCTGACGATCGGCAGGGCGGTGGATATGGAAGAGGAGGCCGCGGCGGTGGTCGGCTCTCTAAGGGAGCGGATGTACCGCGCGGAGGAGTTCGTCACGCCGTTCGCAGCAGCGCCGACCGTGGTGTTCCTGGAGTGGACGGACCCCTTGTTTGTCGGCGGGCACTGGACGCCGCAACTCATCGAGCGTGCCGGCGGATTGCACCCGTTGAATCCGACCGCCGCGCCGGAATCGGCGGGCGCTGCAGCGGGGCCGATCGGACAGACGCTTCGGGCCGCGGGGCCGTCGATCCGCGTTCCGCCGGAGGTTGTGGCGGCGATCCGGCCTGAGTTTGTGGTGGTGTGTCCGTGCGGGCTGTCTCTTGAGCAGGCGATGCACGAGACGCAACTGCTCGCAGAGCAGGCGTGGTGGCGCGAGTTGCCGGCGGTGAGGGCGGGGCGCGTGGCGGTTGTCGATGGCAATCAGATGTTCAACCGGCCCGGGCCGCGGCTCGTGGATGCGTTCGAGTTCCTGGTCGGTTGGCTCAATGACAGGCCGGGGGTGATCCCGGCGGGGTTTCCGTGGCGGGAGTGGCAGCGGTAGAGTGGTACGAAGCGACAGGCAGACCCCGCTCTGGAGAGCGGGGCCACCAAGAGATGAAATGATCAAGTACATCGGGTCCAAGCGGACGCTCGTGCCGGCGATCCTGGAAGCAGTACGGCGCAATAGCAGCGCCGGCTCGGTGATCGACTTGTTTTCCGGCACATCACGGGTCGGCCACGCTCTGAAGCGCGCGGGATACCGCGTGCTGTCGAATGACCACAACGCCTACGCGGCCACCCTGGCCCGGTGCTATGTGCAGGCGGATGCGGAGGACGTACACGCGGATGCCAAACTACTGGTGCGCGAGTTCAACACGATCAAGGGCGAGCCGGGGTACTTCACCGAGACGTTCTGCGTGAGGTCGCGGTTCTTTCAGCCCAGGAACGGGGAACGCGTCGATGCGATCCGCGAGGATATCGCCGCCAAGGGACTGGAGCCCGAACTCGAAGCGGTGATGCTGGTCTCGCTCATGGAGGCCGCGGATCGGGTGGACTCGACCACGGGCTTGCAGATGGCGTACCTGAAAGCCTGGGCACCCCGGGCGTCGAACGACCTTGAACTGCGCGTGCCGGATGTGCTGGCGCGGGCGGTGCATGGCAAGGGACTGGCGACGAGCCTTGATGCGTTCGAGGCGGCCACGACACTTGAAGCGGATGTCGCGTACATCGACCCGCCGTATAACCAGCACTCGTATTTGGGCAACTACCACGCCTGGGAGTCGCTGGTGCGCTGGGACAAGCCGGAGGTGTACGGCATCGCGTGCAAGCGGGTGGATGTGCGGCAGCGGCAGAGCATCTTCAACTCGCGTCCGCGCTTTGCCGGAGCGATGCGGCAACTTCTGAACGCGGTTCGCGCCCCGGTGCTGATCGTTTCGTTCAACAACGAGGGGTACCTGTCGCGCGAGGAGATGGAGTCCATGCTCGGCGCGCTGTGGGGCGGCGAGGCCCGCGTCACCACAATCGAGAACGACTTCAAGCGGTACGTCGGCGCCCAGATCGGCATCTACAACCCGCGGGGCGAGAAAGTCGGGAAGGTCAGCCACCTGAACAACAAGGAATACCTGTACGTCGTGTCGCGCGAGTGCCCGGCGGAGCGGCTGGCACCGATGCTTGCAGGGCCGGTGGAACAAGTCGGCCTGTTCGCGTGATGTCGGTCGAAGCGAACAAGTCCAACGTCATAATGCGAACGGGGCCCGCCGCCCGGTCACTTCTGCTTGCGGTCCTGCCTGAAGTCCGTCTTGCCCTTGTCGCGGCTCTTGCTCTTCTGCGAGCGGCCCTTGGCCCCATCGC
>CAYMWG010000104.1:0-9087 GCA_964393765.1 uncultured Phycisphaeraceae bacterium | reverse complement strand
CCGCCGCGGCGGAGACGCCCTGGCTGCGCTCTCCCTCGGACAGGAGGCTTGGGTTGAGCGTCTCTGGGCCGGCCGAAACGGGCGCGGCGGAAGGCCCCGTGTCGTCATCGGGCATCTGCCGGTCGTCAGCGCCCTGCGCAAAGCGCGCCAGCGCCTCCGCGCTGTGGATGGTCTCGCCCCGGAGAACCGCCTCGATGCGGTCGGTCAGTTTCTGCTCGAGGTTCTGCTCACCTCCCAGGTCGATGTCCTGGATGATGCCCTTGGCGTCGATGATGACCGAGCAGGGGATCGCCGAGACGCGGTACGCGCTGCCGAGTTCACCCTCAAAGTCGAGGATCTGGCGGAAGTTGATGTTGCGGGCCGCGAGAAACTCGCGCACCTTGTCCTCGCTGCCGGCGCGGTCCTGGTTGATGCCGATGACCACCACGTTGCGCCCGGCGAACCGGGAGGCGACGTTCTGCACCTGCGGCATGACGGCCACGCACGGCGCGCACCACGTCGCCCAGAAGTCCAGCACGACGACCTTGCCGCGAAGGCCTTCGAGCGACACCTCATCGCCCGAGAGTGTCTGGCCCGCGAAGGCCGGCGCGGGCTGTCCGATGAACGCCATCTGCGCACCGCCCTCGGGCGATCCGAACTCAAACGCATCAACCTTCTTCATGGACGGGGGAGGCGTGTACTCAAAGGCAGACGCGTCCACGGTCTCGTTCGCGCGGATCGCGCTGAAGGCGTAGAGGACTTCCGCCTTGTCGATGGTTTTGGGCGTGCCTGGCATGTCGGCATCGGGCGCGCCCGCGAGCATGTTGGCGAAGGTCGCGGTGAGGTCGATGCGGACCTCCTCCAGCAGGCCGGTGTCGTCGGCGAGCCACGCGGAAAACGGCGATGCGCCCATGCCGGGCATTGCGGGGTCGGTGACGCCGCGGATGCGCGTGCCCGCGCGACCCTTGCGGCTCTCCTTGGCCGCGCCCTCAAAGACCGTGCCGGATCGGAAAAACCGCTCGATGGCCTGACCGCCTCCTGCCGACCCCAGCAGCACGAGCGCCGGGCGGTGCTGGTGGAGGAGACTGAGTACGGGGTCGGCCGCGGACGCATCAATGTCGGTGGGCGTTGCGGACTGCGTGTACTGGCCGACCTGCTCCATGATCGCCCAGACCGTCTGCCCGTTGGAGATGAGGCGGACCTCATCGGTGCGGACGGCGAACCGCCCCGGCCGCTGGAACAGGAACTCGATCTCGTTGGTCGTGCTCTGCTCGACGGCCTCGCCCACTGCGTCCCTGCCGCGCAGGTCGAAAGTGACCTCGGCGCGGTCCCGGTAAGAGGTCAGTGCGGCGTAGGCCCGCTGGGCGCGCTCCAGCACCGCGCGGACCTCGCCGGGGATCGGCGCGGCGGGAACAACTGCCGGGACAGGCTGCACGCCCGGCAACCCGGCGTTCCCTTCCGCGCCGCGCGTGCCCTGCCGCGCGAATGCCAAGGGTGAGGAGACGAGTGCCGCCGTCAGAATGACCGCCGCGTATGCCAGACCGACCATGTGGTGGACTCCGAAGTGGCGCCGCTCTGAAGAGCGATGCGAGGTGTCAGCCAAGATGACAGCCAAGTTGGCACCGCTCTCCAGCGCGGTGCAAAATGTCAAACTCAAACACCGGTCTGGAGATCGGTGCCACCTCAGACCCGCCACAACCTATCGCCGGCCGCGTCCGCTGCGGCGCTCCCCGCCCTGCTTCTTGCCGGCCCTCGCTGGGGCCTTGCCCGTCGCCTTGCGGATGGGCTTGACCAGCGCCGCCTTGCCGGCCGGTGGCTGCTCGGTCGCGGTGCCGGACGCTTCTGATTCCGCGTCATCATCCTCGAAGAACGACTCCGCATCGTCGCCGCCGTCCTCATCATCGCCCAGGCGGACCTCGATGTCCGGCTCCTCGCCGGGGCTCTGCGGGGTTGTACCGAACTGCTCGAGCAGCGCTGCATCGTCGTCGCCGTGCTCGCCCAGGCCCGCCAGGGCGCGCCCCTTGCTCTCGGCGTGCCGCCCGGAGAGCAGGTCGTCAAGTTCCGCGCGCTTCCGCGCGCGGATGAGCAACTTGATGGGCACCTCACCAAACTCCAGTTCCTCGCGCAGGCGGTTGAGCAGAAACTTCTGGTAGTTCACGGTGAACAATCGCGGCGTGTTCACCACCAGCACGATCGTCGGCGGGCGCACCGCGACCTGCGCGATATAGAACGCCTTGGCGAACGTGCCGAGTTTGCTCGACGGTCCGCGCGTCGCCAGGATGTTCCGAAGCACCCGGTTGAGTTTCCCCGTCGAGACGCGCTTGTTGGACTGCTCGAAAAGTTCGAACGCCAGGCGCACCGTCTCGGCGACGTTCTCCCCCTCGTGGGCGGAGATGAACGCGATGGGCGCGAACGGCAGGCCCTTGAGTTCCTTGCGCAGATACTCCTCGAACATCTCGGGGTTGATGTCCTGGCCGCGCTGGGCACCCCCCTTGGCGACCTCGCCCTCCACCATGTCCCACTTGTTGACGACGATGACGCACGGCTTGTACGACTTCTGGATCATCTGGCCGAGGTGCTGGTCCACCTGGCTTGTCGGCTCCGTCGCGTCGATCATCAGCAGCACCACGTCCGCTCGCTCGACGCTTCGCTGCGCCCGGTCGAACGCGAACCACTCGATGCGGTCGGCGAAACTCTTCTTCTTCCGCAGGCCGGCGGTGTCGATCGCCACGAACGTGTGCCCGTCCATCTCGAAGCGCACATCGACCGCGTCCCGCGTCGTGCCCGCGATCTCCGAGACGATCACCCGCTCCTCACCCGCCAGCGCGTTCACCAGCGTGCTCTTGCCCGAGTTGCGCTTGCCGATGATCGCGATGTGCATCTCGCCCGCGGCCCTGGAGCGCTCCTCCTTCGCGTCCGCCGCGCCCCACTCCTCCTGCCCAGGCAGCGCCGCCACCGCCTCGTACAGCGCATCGACGAAGTCGCGCCGGAAATAGTTATTCTTCGCCGAGACCGCCAGCGGCTGACCGAAGCCCATCGCCGCGGCCTCAAGCGCGTGCGCCTCCCAGCGCGGGCCATCGGTCTTGTTCCCCACCACGATCACCCGCAGGTTCGGGTTGGACCTTCGCCCCAGCACGCGCTCGCGCAGCAGCCGCGCGATCTGCTCATCGGCCGTGGTCACGCCCGACTGCGCATCGATGACGAACAGCACCAGGTCCGCGCCGGCCACCGCCTCGGAGATCTGGTGCTCGATGTCCTTGGTCAGACGGGTGAGGTCCGAGCCCACATCGTCGAACCGGCCGCCCTCCGCGACATACACGCCGTAACCGCCAGTGTCGGTGAGTTCGATCGTTCGAACGATCCCGCCGTGGTCGGGCAGGGCCTGCTCGGAATGGGTGAGGTCCACCAGGATGCTGACCCGGTCCCGCGTGGTGCCCGGGGTGGGGTCCACGATCGACACCTTGTCGTGCGCCAGCATGTTCAGCAGGGACGACTTGCCGACATTCGGCCGACCAACGATCGCGACGCGGGGAACGGGCATGGGGAAGGGTATGCCCGTGCGGGCTGATACCCGCACCATTCGCGTACTCGGCCGCGGACACATCGCGCAGCCATGATGAGGTGAGAGTGTGATGAGGTGACGAGGTGAAGAAAAAGTACCTCACCTTCTCACCTTCCCACCTTCTCACTATCTCATCTTCTCACCTCATCACGCCTTCAACTCCGCCGCACCAACACACAGGTACAACGCGGCCATCCGCACCGCGAGTCCGTTGGTGACCTGCCGGAGGATCACGCTTCGCGGGCCGTCGGCCACCTCATCCGCGATCTCGATGCCGCGGTTCATGGGGCCTGGGTGCATGACGATCGCCCCCGGCCGGAGCAGGCGCGCCCGTTCGGCCGTGAGCGCGTAGCCGCGGGAGTACTCGCGGATGCTCGGGAACGCGGATGAGGCCTGCGCGGGGCGTGCTGTGTCGCCGGGTTTCGTGGGTGGGAGGGCCGCATCGCCGTGCCGCTCGAACTGCACTCTGAGCATGTTCACCGCATCGACCGTCGGCAGCACGGCCTCCAGGTCGTCATCGACCGTGCAACCCAGCGTCTCCATGCTCCGCGGTGCGAGCGTCCCCGGCCCGACGCACACAACCTGTGCGCCGAGCTTTGTCAGCCCCGCGATGTTCGACCGCGCCACGCGCGAACTCGTCACATCACCCACGATCGCCACGCGCAGGCCCGTCAGGTCGAACGTCTCCAGCCGGCCGTGGGCCTCGGCGAGCGTGTAGATGTCCAGCAGGCCCTGCGTCGGGTGCTCGTGCTTGCCGTCGCCGGCGTTGATGACGGCGCACCGGACCCCGGCCGCGACCAGCCCCGGCGCGCCCGACGACTTGTGGCGAACGACCAGCGCATCCACGCCCATCGCCTCGACGTTGCGCGCGGTGTCAACCGTGCTCTCGCCCTTGCTCACGCTCGAGCCGCTGCTGGTGAGGTCGATCACGTCCGCGCTCAACCTCTGGGCCGCGAGCGTGAAACTCAGGCGAGTCCGCGTCGAATCCTCGAAGAACAGATTCGCCACGACCTTGCCCCGCAGCGCGGGCACCTTCTTCACGCTCCGCGCCGACACCTCCGCGAAGCCCGCGGCGGTCCCCAGCAGCGTCCGGAGTTCGTCCACGCTCAACTCCTGCAGACCCAGCAGCGACCTGTGCGTCCACAGCGGCGGCAGCGCGTGGGAGTGCGGGGAACTGGGCTGGGCGGTGAGCCCTTGGGACGCGCCTGCGGTCTTGGTAGTCATCAAAGCATGAGGGTATCCGCTCCCAACACCTTCGAGAGTCAGAGCCCGGAGCGCGAGCGACGGGTTGTGCCGGGGTCGCAAGCCGGCCACCAACCGATCCAGCCACCCCCGATATGCCCTCGGTTCACGCGCGCGGCAGGAGCCTTTCCGCCAGATTCTTGCGCCATCCAACTCTCATGCGATGCGGCGCAACCCGTCGCTCGCGCTCCGGGCTCTGATGATCCTTTGCCCCGTCGCTGCCCCCCTCACTCCCTCGGATTGATCGTGATCCGATTCATCTCGTCCTGCGGCATCAACCGCACATCCACCTTCTCGCCCGGCCCCGGCTCCAGCCGCAGGGCCGAGTGCTCCGGCTGGATCGGGATCTCGCGCTCCGGCCGCTCCACCAGCACCGCCAGCCGCAGCCGGCTCGGTCGCCCGAAGTCGAGGATCTCCCGCAGCGCGGCCATCACGCTCCGCCCGGTCATCAGCACATCGTCGCACAGCACGATCTCGCGCCCGGCGACATCGAACGGGATCGATGTCTTGCCCACGCGAGCTGCCGCGCCGGTCTCCGACAGGTCGTCGCGGTACAGCGTGATATCGATCGAGCCGACATCACGCACGCCCAGGCGCTGCGCCAGCCGCTCGGCGATGACATCACCCCGCCGCCTGATGCCGATCAGCGCCAGGTTTGCCGGGTCGTTGGTCGCGTTGCGGATGTCCGCGGCGAGGGCGTCGAGGAGTTTCTCAACCTGGGCTTCGTCGGCGATGAGTCTCATGCCGCGAGTATAACGGGTTGGCGGGTGTCTTTGGGGTGCCTCGCCGCTTCGCGACGACAGCGCGTCGCGAGGGGGGGGCGACGCGGTACCCAGGAGCGCGGTACCCAGGAGCGGCGCGGCACTCAGGTCACTGACCGCCCGCAGCCGCCACCGGCGCGGGCTTCCCGCCCGCCGCGGCGAAGGTGTTGTTCATGTGCTTGACCACCTCTTCCGTGATGTCCAGGTCTTTGTGGATGAACAGCATCCGCTTCATGGTGATGGCCCGAAGCACCGTCTCCGAGTTGCCCTTGGGCACCGTCACCGATTCATCGCTCACCAGCACCATGTGGTAGCCGTTCTGCACCGAGAGTTCCTGGATCGCCGTGTTGACCTTGAGGTAGAGGTCGCGAAACAGGTCCGCCTGCTGGCCATCGAGTTTGCGGTTGGAGAGTTGGGCCTCAACCTCCGCGCGGAAGACCATCTCGCGCAGGTCCTCGACGGCCTTTGAGCGCTGCGGGCTTGCCGCGGCCATCGCGGTCAGGGCCGTCTGCTTCTCATCAATCTGCTGCTTGAGCGCATCGAGTTCCTTCTGCTTGATGTCGTAGGCCTTCTTGAACTCCGCGCCCTTCGCGCTCTTCTCATCGAGGCCGTTGATCAGTTTCTCGAGGTCCACCACCGCGATTGTCGCCCCCTTGGGAGGTGCGCCAAACAGCCCGACCGATGCGGTCACCGCGCCCGTCCCGACCGCCGCCAGCGCGGCAGCGCCGACGATCAGACCCGTCATCCGCCAACGCCTGGTTACCATCGCACTCATCGTTGACCTCCGTGATCCCGCTCCCCGCCCTATTCATACCGCTCGGCAGTCCGGGCGCCGGCAGATGCTAAACCACCCTGACCCTCAAAACCACGCGCAAATGCAAACCCCTGCTTCTCAAGGTGGTATCGCTCTCCCGAGCGGTGCTGGGCAATCCACATCCTTCCGAGCCCCGATCCCACCCGAGCCTGTCGAGGCGTTCGACCTGTCCCACCCCCGGGTTCCCGCCGGGTCGTTCGCTTCCGGGCACGGGCTTGAGGGCCTGCGCATCCTTCATCTTTCCGATCTGCACACGCGCCGCATCGCGCCCGCGTCGGATCGCTTCGGACGATTGGTGCGTGCCATCGCCGCTACCCCCGCCGACCTCATTGTCCTTACCGGGGACTACACCGACGAAGCCGGGCACGAGCCCGCCGCCGTGGATGCGCTCGACCGCCTCTCGCGCGCATGGCCCACGCCCGCGCTCGGCGCGTTCGGCATCTTCGGCAACCACGACTCCAACGCGATGCTGCACGCCGCCCAGGGCCTCGAGCGCATCACCTGGCTTGGCGGCCCGGGGCGGAGGCCGCGATGGGCAGCGCCGCACCCGCGCCTGCGCCTTGTCGGGCTTGATTATCCCGAAGACTTCATCAGCGCGACGCTTGATGCGCCAGCGCACGACCCAGATGCGTCGACGATCGCACTCGCGCACTATCCGACCGCCATCATTCCCGGCGCGAGCCTCGGGATACCGATCGTGCTTGCCGGGCATACTCATGCCGGTCAGATCCGCCTGTCCTCGCGCCTCGCGCCGCACACTTCGAGCGATATTCCGGCGCACCTCGCCTCCGGCATCCTCCGCCTCGATCAGACCCTCTGCTGCATCTCTCGCGGCATCGGTGACGGAGTCTTCGAGGGCCTCAGGATCAACTGCCCCTGGCAGGTCCCGCTGTACACGCTCCGCCGCGGCCCGCTCCCGACGCCGCCCCGCCGTTCCCCAGCGCACGCGATCACGCAGGTTGTGCCGTGGTGAAGTGGCACGGGCATCCCTGCCCGTGGCCTTCGTCGCCCCAACCATAAATCGCTTTCATCTTCTCCTCTGATCCAATCCATCTGTACAGTTGATGCTCGCAACCCAGGGAGGGACTACACACCATGGCTGCTACTGAACTACCGCAAAGACCCCGGCACGCCCGCCGCTGGATCGTCCGACTGCTCCTTGTGCTGGCGATCCTCATCGTTGCGGCGGTCGCGCTCGCGCCTTGGGGCGCTTCACGCATCGCGCCCCGTCGGATCGAAGCCGCAGCAGCAGAGTCGATCCAAGGCTCGGTGAAGGTGGGCGCGGTCTCGGTCGGGTGGTTCTCGCCCCTTGCCGCTGGTCCAATCCGGCTGCTCGACCCGCAGGGCCAGCAGGTCGCGCTCGTCGAGATGGACGCTCCGATCACGCTCTGGCGGATCGTTTCGGAGCGTTGGTGGTCGGCCCGGTCGCTGGACCTCGGCACGATCATGCTGACGGGGGACATCGACATCGTGCGACGAACGGATGGCACCACCAACCTCGACGCCGCGCTCGCGCCAAGAACCCCGTCCCCGACACCCGCGCCTTCGGGCGGCGGCGGCTCCTCGACAGCGCAAATGCCGAGCATCAAGGCCCGCCTACAGATCGCACAACTCGACGCGACCATCCGCGAGCAAAAGGCCGATGGCACCTCCGGGCCGGAACTTGGCGTGCGGAAACTCACCGGCCCGGTGGACATCAATATCGATCAAGGGTCGCTCCTCGCCAAGGCAGACCTGAAGGCCGAGGCGGTCGCCGCGGGCGGCACCACGCCATCCGTGATCGCGCTCCACGCGGACATCAAGCAGAAGTCGGCGAGCGGACCATCCGGATTCTCCCCCGGCAACATTGAGCGTGCGACGGTCGAGCTCGATGCGACCGGCATTCCAAGCGCGATCATCGACGCACTCGGCGGCTTCGGCGGGGCACTCGAGCAGGGCCTTGGCGCCGCATCGGATGTGCAGGTGCGCATCGATGGCAACCTCGCGGCGGCGGACATCGCTTTCGAGTTCCGCTCGCCGGGCGCAACCGCCGATGCGGCCCTGAAACTCACCGACGGCGTGCTTGTCGCGGGCGCGTCCGGCAGGCCCGCGCTCACGCTCAACCTCAAATCCACCGGCTTCGTCTCGCGACTGCCGCAGGCACGCGCTGCCGTCGAGAAAGCCGCACAGAACATCACGCTCGACGCGGGACCATCGCTGGCGCTCAGCGTGGATTCGCTCCGCCTGCCCGTGCCTGCCGGATTGACGGAGGGCAAGCCGTTCGACGCGGGCGCATTGGACCTCCGCGGCGCGGGCGTGAAGATGACCATCGATGTCGGCGCGGTTTCGGGACAGGTCGCGCTGCCAGCGCCGGGCGCAGCGGGCGGCACCATACCCCCCAACGCGACACGCAAACCCCAGCACTTCGCCGCGGAGGCGATGCACATCGTCGTCGATGCCTCGGACCTTTCCCGGCCCGTAACGATCTCGGGCGGAACTGCTGCCACGCTCGACGGTCGCTCCGCCGGCGACCTGGTGATCGACGCCTCCGCCGATGGTCTGCTCGACGCCCAGGGCCGTTTGCTCGCGCTCCAGCCCGGCGCACCGGCCTTTGGCGCGGTCACCGCCAACGTCGCGCTCCGGCAGTTCGCCTCCGCGCTCCTCCAGCCTTTCGTCGCCGCGGCCGGGCTTCCCGTGGATCTGCCCCTTGATGCGGGTCCGACGCTCGACCTCACGATGAACGTGAAGAC
>CAYMWG010000103.1:0-9093 GCA_964393765.1 uncultured Phycisphaeraceae bacterium | reverse complement strand
GGCTGGGAGGGCGAAGGCGTGGGCGGCTGGGTGGCCATGTGCGTGGTTACTCCTCATCCCCGACCGCGTCGGATCGCAGCGTCAAGAGGTCCCTGAGTTGGCTGGTGGTGAACTCGCCCAGCCACGCCTCGCCCGATCCGATGACCTCCGCGGCGAGCACCATCTTCTCCTCGAGCATCGCATCGATCTTTTCTTCGAGCGTGCCGCCCGCGACAAACTTGTGGACCTGAACCGTCCGCGTCTGGCCGATGCGGTACGCGCGATCAGTCGCCTGCGCCTCGACGGCCGGATTCCACCAGCGGTCGAAGTGGAAGACATGGTTCGCGGCGGTGAGGTTGAGCCCGACGCCGCCGGCCTTGAGACTCAGGATAAAGATCGGCGGCCCGCCCGTGCGCGGCGCGGAGCCCGGCTCGCCCTGGAACTCCTCGATCATCCGCTGCCGCTCCGCGGCGGTGGTCCCGCCGTGGAGGAAGAGCACCTCGCGGTCGAACGCACGCCGGAGCATCCCCGCGAGCAACTCGCCCATCTGACGGAACTGCGTGAACACCAGCGCCTTATCGCCTCCCGCAAGAACCTCCTCGAGCATCTCGATGAGGCGCTGGCACTTGCCGCTGCGACCGGGAAGCGGCACGCCCGGGGCACCGCCCTCGCCGCCGCCCTCGCCGGCCTCGTCGCTCCGCTCCTTGAGGAACTGGGCGGGGTGGTTGCAGATCTGCTTGAGTTTGATGAGGCCCGCGAGCACGAGGCCCTTGCGCTGGATGCCCGTCGCCTTGTCCGCCGCGCCGAGCATGTCCGTGACGCACGTCTGGTACAGCCCCGCCTGCTCGGGCGTCAGATAGCAGTATTCCTTGGTCTCGACCTTCTCGGGCAGATCGCTGATGACCGCCGGGTCGATCTTCAGTCGCCGCAGCACGAAAGGTTGCACCAGCCCGCGCAGTTGCGCCGCCTTGTGCTTGTCGTGGTACCGCTCCACCGGCACGGCGAACTTCCGGCGGAACTCCCCGCCAGAGCCAAGGTACCCCGCGTTCAGGAAGTCCATGATCGACCACAACTCACCCAGGCGGTTCTCCACGGGCGTGCCGGTGAGCGCAATGCGGCGCGGCGCATCGATCGCGTGGACCGCGCGGGTCTGCTTGGCCGAGGGGTTCTTGATGTTCTGCGCCTCATCGAGCACCACGCGCCACCACCCGACCTTCTCGATGTGCTCTCGGTCCCGGTGCGCCAGCGCGTACGTCGTCACCACCATGTCCGAGGCCATCGCCTTCTCGAAGAGCCGGTCGCCCAGGTCGCGGTCAGCGCCGTGATGCACCAGCACCTTCAGCGTCGGCGTGAACCGGCGCGCCTCGTGAACCCAGTTGGCCACGACCGACATCGGCACGACCAAAAGCGTCGGGCCCGGCCGGGGGCTCTGCACGCCCGCCGCTGCGGCGAGGTCCGCACGCTCGCGCTCATCGGCTAGGAGCGCTAGCAACTGGATGGTCTTGCCAAGGCCCATGTCGTCGGCCAGGCACGCCCCAAGGCCGAGGGCATCGAGGAACGCCATCCACGATAGTCCCTTGACCTGATATGGCCGGAGCGTGCCCACAAAACTCGCCGGCGGATTCAGGATCGGCAACGTCTGGTTCGTCCCGGCATCCGTGAACACCTTCGCTACCCAGCCGGTGGCCTCCATCCCGAGGATGGGCACACCCGTTTCGCGGATGTCAGACGCGTACGCGAGGCGGAGGGCCCGCCCGACTTCCATCTGCCCGCCGGGGTGCTCGCCGATGAAGCGCACCGCGGCCTTGAGGTCCTCGGGGCGGATCTCGACCCACCGGCCATTGAGGCGCACGAGCGGCGAATGCTGGGCCGCGAGCAACTCGAACTGCTCGAGCGTCAGCGTCGTCTCGCCCACGGCGATCTGCCAGCGGTAATCGACCAGCGTGCTCAGGCCCACGCGCGGCGCCGAGGGCTGCGCGCTGCCGCCCGCCATCAGGTTGCCGCGCTCAAAGTCGACTTCCTCGCTCGAGACCACGAGCCTCGCGCCGAGGCGGATCGTCGGCGAGTCCCACCAGTCAGGCGTCTCGACGCCGAATCCCTGCTCGACCAGGAGGGGGCGGAGTTCGCGGAAGAACTTGTACGCCTCGCTGGTGGAGAGTTCGACCTCGGTGGGCTCGGAGTCCTGCAAGACGCTTTCGAGTTTCTTGTACAGGCGCGCAGCCCGCCCCAGTTCGGCCAGCAGAACATCCTGGGGCGAATCAATCCGCATCCCCTCGACCGTCGCGCTCCCCGTTCCGCCGCCGGGCAGCAGCCAGACATCCTGCGCATCGAGTTTCACGCGCGGGTGCGTCACGCTTTGCAGTCCGAGCGTCAGCGTCCACCGCACCGAATCGTCGGGCGGCGCGATCCCGCCCGGCCCGCCAAGGTCCAACGGCTCGCTCAATCTCAGCAGCAACCGCCAGGGTGAGCCGGCACCGCGCTCCTCGAGTCCGCCCACCCACCGGCGCACATTCTTGACGAGCTCGGTGCGATCCTTCGTGGCATCCGAGCCCCGCAGTTCCGCGCTGCCATCCAGGAGACCGGTGAGCCAGGAGACCTGCGGGTCCCCGCCCTCATCGCGCCCCTCGATGGCGTCCTGCATCGACTCACGACCCATCACCGCGCGGCAGATGGCGTCGCCCATGCCCGTCAGGAACGATTCGAGCACGCTCCACCCGTCGTGCGACAGCCCGTCCTCAGCGCAGCGTGCCTCCCCCGGCATGGCCGACAGGAGCGCGGCCACGCGCACGCCCGTAGCTTCGTCGCTGAGCCAGGGCTGCCACACGCCGCGCAGCGTCCCCGCGGCATCCTGATAGAGCGTCGGAACGAACCGCTGCTGCGCCAGCAGGTGCAGACCGAGGCGCGCTGCGGCCGCAAAGAAATGCACGCTCTCGCCAGCGCTCAGGCCGGGCGTCGCATCCGACTCCAGCAGGTCGAGCACCTCGGGCGCTCTCCCCGCATCAATCCGGATCGTCGGCGCACCGAAACTGCCCAGCAGTCGCACCTCACCGTCGTGCCCCTCGCCCGACTCATGCCCGGTAGCGTGCGCCAAGCGCGGGCTGGGCACGGGGCGTCCGTCATCCTGGATCGGCATCCGCAGACTCAGGCGGCCGACCTCGGGCTTGGCGGGTGCTGGTCCCTGACTCTGCCCCAGAACATCTTCAAGTCCTGCGCCGAGTTCCTCAGCACTCGCAGCGAACGGGTGCTCGTTGTCGCTCGGCTGGGCGGGCCGGCGCTTGCCACCAAGCCCTGCGACAAATCGCTCCGCGGACTCGGCCCAGATGTGGAGCACGCGATCCGACCACGCCGCGTGTACCACCATCACGCCGGGGCCTGCGTCCGCAGCGCCGCTGCCAGCATCGACAAGGACAGCGGTGCTCTGGCTCATGCGGCGCGGCTCTCCCCCGGGTATCCATCAATCGCCCCGGCGCGCGGGGCGCGACGGGTCAGGAAAATGAGGGCGCCGAGACTTGAACTCGGGACCCGCGGATTAAAAGTCCGCTGCTCTACCAACTGAGCTACGCCCTCGGGTGCGCTCGATCCATCGCGCGCGGCAACACCCGCGCAGCGGCCAATCCTGATCCTAGGCAACCACTCCGGCCGCGCATCCCGCGCGGGTGTGCAACGATCCCGGCTGACCCGGCCCGAACTCACCCGCTCATACGGCCTGCCGTCAGGCCGGGATACCGGTCGTTCCGAGCGCGGTGCCGAGCGTGCCGAACCCGCCGCCCAGCCCGCTGTCGAAGTGGCCCTGGTACGCGACGATGGGCACCGACGCCTTGACGCGAACGCCGAAGAACGAGCCCAGCCCCATCGCCGTGCCCTGTGTCCGTCGCAGACCGGTGATGAAGGAATGCAGGTCGAACGTGTTGGCGGCCCGCGGCGAGACCTGACGCAGGAACGTCTCGGTCTCGCCATTGTTGAAGTTCAGCGTGATCGCGATGGTCGCGTTCACGGCGGTGGGGTTGTATATGCGGAGATAGTCCGTCACCGTGTTGTTGGTGATGCGCCGGAATCCCTCGCTGAAGAGCCACTGGGTCGACGCCAGCGATGCGAAGGCCGAGCCCGAGGCCTCATCGTTGCTGTAGGACTGGAGCGTCATGGTCACGGGTCGGTTGGAGGTGTAACTCAGCGCATAAGCCGGTCCGACGGGGAAGCCGGGGAGCGACGCCACCGCGACGGTGCTGCGCACGCCCGCGGGCACCAGCACCTGGCGGCGGTACGCGCTGCCGTTGGTGAAGGAGAACGTGAGCGTAATGTTCGCGGGGTCGGTCCCGGCATTGAGGATCCCGATGGTCTCATCCGACGCGCCGACGCCGAACTGGCCCTCCGGCGAGACGCCCTGCACCTCGCCCAGGGACGGCGTGCCGAGCGTGCCGTAACCCGCGCCGCGGTTGGCATCAAAGTGCGTGAGCGCCGCCACGATGGGCAACTCGCCCTCGACCTTGATCCCGACGGTCTCGCCATCGGCGAGTTGCGGGAAGTCGCGCAGCAGCCAGCCGCCGCGCTTGTTGGCCTCGACCGTGCGCTGCGACACGATGGTCGTCCCGTTGGAGCGGTACATCGTCAGCGTGACCTTCACCAACTCCTGGTTCGGGTTGAAGAAGACCACGGCGTCCTGCACGTTCGCGGCCTTGGTTCCGTCGCCGAAAGTCCAGAGCGTGCTGAGGGTCGAGGTAAACGCCTCCCCCGTCGAGATGTTGAAGTCGTAGAGGCTCAGCGTCGCGCCCACGGGCAGGCTCGACCGCACCTCGATCGCGTAGGGCACGCCCTTGCGAATGCCGTCGCGGCCGGCGATCTGGCTGAGGACGCGCGTCCCGGTGCCCGCGGCGTACAACTCGGGAGTGGTGATGGTGATGCCGTCGCGCTTGTTGGGCGCGATCACCCCACCCGGCTTGTCGATTGAACTGTCGAAGAGCACATCCGAGGTCGAGGACCCCTCGTAGTGCGCGATCACGATCACCCGCACCGGCTCATCGTTGGCGTTCACGATGGGGATGAACGTGCTGTTGTTGCTGCTGGCAAAGCCCTCCGGGTAATATATCGAGTACGGCAGGTCCGCCGACAGGAGCGAGGGGTCCAGCGGCTGGGCCACCAGGTGCCCCTTCCCGTTGCCCGCTTCGAGCAGATTGAACTGCGTCTGCACGGCCAGCGGACTCGCGCCCATGAACACGAAGTAGCGGAAGGTCTCCGAGGTGTTCCCGGCGATGGTGCCAAGGTTGAACGCGATGGCCATCGACAGGTCGCCGTTGACGCCCGAATCGCCCGCGGGATCAGGATCGACGGGCGAGTTGATGACCTGGAACGGGTCGCGGACGCCGCCGGGAGCCTCGAAGGAGAGGAACACGCCCGACTGCGGGGCTGCGCCGATACCGATGGTCGCGCCGTTCTGGAACTTCGACCACGCCAGCCGGCCGGTCGCTTCATCAATGTTGTTGACAGTGCGCGCATCGCCCGTGGTCGCGATGCCCTGCTGGGGGTTGAACCCCTCGACCCAGGCAGCATCGTTGATGGGCAACTGCCCATTGTTCGTGATGGTCACATCGATCGCGATGAACCCATCGTTCACGCCGAAGGAGAGCGACCTGCGGATCGAGATCGAGTCCCTGAACGTGCCGGTGATGAGGGCACGCCGGTTCGCGAAGTCCGACTCGTTCGAGACGCTCACACCAAGGTCCGACTGGCCTGCAAGCCCCGCGTTCCGCAGGATGTAGCCGTCGAGGGATGCGCCGTAGAACGACTCGATATCGCCCCCGACGATGAACTCGCGCGTTCCCAGACGCAACCCCAGCGGGTTCGACTGGCCGTAGATGCCGATCGATCCGTCCGTGCCGATGCCCGCGGAGATGGCGTTGCCCACGAGCCGCACCTGCGCCTCGCTGACGCCGCCAGAAACGCTGATGGCCATCTTGTACGACCCGGTGGCGTCGGCCGCTGTCCCGGAACCGCCCGCGTTGGGGTCGTACCCGGCGTTGCCGAAGTTGCCCGGGGTGGTCTCGTTCCCGCCGGAGACGGCTATGTAGTACGCGCCGGCGTTGACGGCCAGGAAACTCGCCGTGCTGGATCGCGTGCCCTTACGTCCGTCGGAGGCGACCTGCGCCCCCAGGGCATCGAAGATCCGCACAACCGTGTCGAGCGAGCCGGCAGTCGGCGTGAGCGCCGCGGTGATCGTCGTGCCCGCGCCCGCGTCCACTCGGAAGATGTCCACATCGCGCAGACCGAACGCGCCGTCGCCGACGAACGCGTCGATCGTCCGCGAGCCCGTGCCGATGACATCAAGATTGGTCGCCAGCAGCAGCGTGTCGTTAAGCTCGAAGGGGCCGAAGATGTCGTTGGTGACGGTCAGGCGCAGTTCCCAACTCAGGAGCGTGCCCGCGTCGCCCGCCCGCAGATCCTCGATGCGGAGCGTCCACACGCCCAGCGCCGACAGGTTGTTGAACCCCGAGAGGTTCTGCTCGGGCCGGAAACTCCCGGTGAAGGCCGCAACGCCCACCGCGATCGAGGTCGCGGACTGGGAGTTGAGCACGGTGCCCGTGAAGTTCTGGCCCGACCCGCCGCGCCGGTTGACCAGTTGCACGATGTTGCCGCTCGGGCCGATGAGCGTGATGCGGAGATCGCCGACATAGGAGTGCGCGATGTTCAGCCGCACATCCACATCCGTGATCGTCCGGCCGTCGGGCACGAAGATCGTGCTCTCGATGAGGCCCGAGGTGGGGATCGGCACCGGCGTGAGGTTCGCCTCGGTGAAGGTCTCGCTCCCCGCCGTATCGACATCCAGGAGCAGGTTGTAGATGCCCGTGGTCTCGTGGCTGACGCCCGTGCCGGCGAGGATCGGGTTGTACGCGACGTTCGGGAACGACGAGACGCCGATGAAGTAGTTGCCGCCCGCGGGAACGAAGTACTGGATTTTGGGGTCGAGGCTGGTGTAGTTGTCGTTGTTGCGGAGTTCCACGCCGCTGGCATCGAACAGCCGGAGGTACGGGTCAAGGCCCGAGGGCGAGGGGAGCGTGCTGGCGAGCACCTCCGCGCTGATGAGCGACGGGCCGGTGACAAAGATCTTGAAGATGTCGACGTCCTGAGGCTCGTTCAGGCCGTCGCCGATCACCAGGTCGGTGAAGGTCGCCTGACCGTCGCCGTTGAGGATCACCGGCGTCGCGCTGCTGAGTGAATCGTTCGGCTCGAACGGGCCGCGGAACGGCACGACGACGAAGTCGTAGATCTCGTCGTTACCGAAGAGGTTGTCGCCGTTGAGGAAGTTGCCTTCGAGGTCCAGGAAGCCGGTATGGACGAGCGTGAGGCGGTAGGCATCGCGCGCCAAGAGACCCGAGGCGAGCGTGATCGTCAGCAGGTTGCCGTTGAGCACCACATCCCCGTCGTTGATATCGATGAAGATGTCGTTCGCGTCGAACCTGTTGTCCCCGTTGCTGGCGCGAAGGCGGATCTTGCTCGTGTCGAGCACGCCGCCGGGGAAGAGGAACTGGGGGTCGATGTCCTCGCTGAACTGGATGACGATCTCGCTGACGGGCGCGGTCGTCGGCCCCGGCAGGATCGCACCGACCACCGGCCCGGGAACCCGGATGATCTGCAGCGACCGGAAAGCGTTGATGCGTCCGCCGGTGGCAACGATCCCGTCCAGAGCCTGGAGTTGATCCACGCCGGCATACAGCGCATCGCGCAACTGCTCGGGGGTCGCGTAGCGGTTCACCGATGCCAGCAGGCCGATGACGCCCGCTGTGTATGGCGAGGCGAAACTCGTGCCGTTGATGTACTGGTACCCGCCGCCAACGGCCGTCGTGCGGACCTGCTCGCCCGGCGCTCCGACATCAACCCTCGTCAGGCCATAGTTGCTGAACGATGCCAGACGGTCGCGATTGTTGGTCGCCGCGGCTGAGATGATCAATGGGTTCGGGTAACTCGCCGGGTACGCCTGCAGCGGGCCGTCGTTGTCCGTGGCGTCGTTGCCAGCCGCGGCGACAAACAGGATACCCGCGTTCGTGACACCCTGGATGGCGATCTGGATCGCCTCGTCGAAGTTGCTCTCGGGATAGAGCGCCCCGTAGGAGTTGTTGGATGCCACGATGTTGACGCCGTAGTCGCGCCGCAACATCGTGATGTACTCGTTCGCGTTCAGGCGCGACATCAAGCCTGATCCGCCCTCGTTCGGGAAGATCTTGATCGGCAGGATCGATACGTTCCACATCACGCCCGCCACGCCCAGGCCATTCCCGCCGATGGCGCCGATCACGCCCGACACGGCGGTGCCGTGCCCCTGCGTCGCGGGGTCATCGGGGTTGTTGTCCTGCCCGTCGGCCTCTTCGCTGGCAAAGTCCCAACCGTTCACATCGTCGATGAACCCGTTGCCATCGTCATCAACGTTGTTCCCGGGAATCTCCAGCGGGTTGGTCCACAGGTTTCCCACGAGGTCAGGATGGTTCACATCAAAGCCGGTATCAAGCACGGCGATCACCACGCGGTCGCTGCCGGTGGTGATGTTCCATGCCTGCTCGGCATCGATATCCCCGCCGATCACGCCCGGCGTCGGTGCGCCCGTCGCCGAATCCTGGAACGGCAGGCCCGTGTTGTTGTGCCCCCACTGCAGATCGTACTGCGCATCATTCGGGGCGAGACTGATGTGCTCGATACGGTTGGGCTCAACGCCGCGCAGCCAACCGAAGTGTCGAGCCGCCGCAGTGGCCATCTGCTCAGTCACGTCGCCGTTCACCACCACGGACGCGAACCGGCCCAGAGCAGTCGTGTTTACCCGTTGGGCCTGCAAGCCAAAGTACGCCGCGACCGAGGAGGCTCGTTGGGCAGCCAGCTGTCGGCTCCCCTCGTTTCTATAGGTCAGCACCCAGGAGTCCACGATGGTTTCAACCTGGCGGCCGCGCCAGTTGATCATCTCGGTGGCATACGCGTCGTTCGGGTCAGCCCCGTCCAACATCATCCGCGGCTCGAGCACCTCCGCGCCCCAGTTGGCACCTAAGCCTGCGCGATTGGCCTCCAGCACGGATCGACCCCGGACGCCGCCGACACCATTCAGCCACTCGCGCTTGACCATTCGAACGACTCCCGAGT
>CAYMWG010000102.1:0-9108 GCA_964393765.1 uncultured Phycisphaeraceae bacterium | reverse complement strand
TAAGTCTAACCGGCCGGGTACGCCGTCCAGCACGGGCCGCCCGCGCCGAGCCGAGAACGGGTAGTCTCAGCGGACTTGGCGGCGGCCAAGCCGCCCGGGATTCGACCCGCCGCTGTCCACGCACGAGTGCGCTTATGACTTCACCTCCCGTCCGCAGCAGGTTCAACCCGCTTGATGTCATCGAGTGGGCCGGCAACAAGTTGCCCGATCCGGCGATGCTCTTTGTCTGGTGCGCTGCCGCGATCATCGGACTGTCGGCCATCGGCGCATCGCTCGGATGGCAGGTCCAGCCGGTGCGGCCCGAGGCAGTGATGCGGCAGGTGACCGACCCCGCCACCGGTGAGACCCGCCCCGAGCCGGTGATTGACGCGAACGGGCGGAAGCAGGTCCGCCTTGTGGGCGCGGGCGAGCCGATCCATGCCCGGAGCCTCCTCACCAGCGATGGCATCTTCTGGATGCTGAAAACGATGGTGAGGAACTTTCTCGACTTCCCGCCGCTGGGTGTGGTGGTGGTGACGATGCTTGGAGTTGGGCTGGCCGAGCGGGCGGGCCTCATCGGGGCGCTGCTCAAGGCCGTGACGCTCATCGTGCCCCCGCGCCTCTTCACGCCGATGCTGGTGCTGCTGGGGATTCAATCGTCCATGGCCGCGGATTCGGGGTTCGTGGTCCTGCCGCCGATCGCGGCCCTGCTATTCAAGTCGGTCGGAAGAAGCCCGCTGGTCGGTGTGGCCGCGGTTTTCTGCGGGTGTGGCGCTGGGTTCAGCGCAAACCTGCTCATCACGTCGCTCGACCCTCTGCTCGCAGGACTCACGCAGACCGGGGCGCGTGTCATCGAACCCGGCTACGAGGTCAACGCCGCGTGCAACTGGTGGTTTCTTATCGCTTCGACGTTCATGCTGACGATCGTCGGCTGGGCGGTAACCGATTGGTTCGTCGAGCCGCGCCTGTCGCGGCGATCGCCCGAGGACGGCGGCCCGGCGATCGGGAGCCCGGCGGACTTGCGGGTCGAACGCCTGTCTCAGGGCGAGGCGCGCGCCCTGCGCCGCGCGGTCATCGTGCTCGGCGTTTGTCTCACGGGTGTGCTGGCGCTGACTCTCATCCCCGGATCACCGCTGCATGGCGATGCGATGCCCGAGAGCCGGTCCGCTCGGTGGATCGTCGCCATCGTCCCCATCATCTTCGGCCTGTTCGTGTTCCCGGGAATCGCCTACGGCGTTTCGATCGGCGAGATCCGGCGCGGCAGGGACATCGCTCGCCTGATGAGCGATTCACTCGCGGCCACGGCCCCGGTCATCGTGCTGGCCTTCTTTGCCGGGCAGTTCATCGCCTATTTCAGGTACTCGCAACTCGACCAACTGCTCGCGTACTCCCTGGGCACGGCCCTGGCCGAGAGCGGCCTGAGCCCGATGCTGCTGCTCGTCGCGTTCATCGGGCTCGTGATGATGCTCGATATTCTCGTGGCCTCGGCCTCGGCCAAATGGACGCTGCTCGCGCCCGTGTTCGTGCCGATCTTCATGCTGCTTCAGGTCAGCCCGGAACTCACACAGGCGGCGTACCGCGTTGCGGACTCGTGTACGAACATCGTGACGCCGCTGAACGCCTACCTCGTGATCATTCTGGCGGTGTGCCAGAAGTATGCGCCGCGCACCGGCACGGGCACGATCATGTCGATGATGACGCCCTACTGGGCGGCGTTTGCGGTCATCTGGACTTTGTTCCTGCTGGTCTGGGTTGCGCTGGGGCTCGACCTTGGCATCGGGGGCGGGCTGGACTATGCGGCTCCAGCCGCGAAGGGTTGATACTGGAAGGATCACCGCGGAGACGCAGAGAACGCGGAGGCGATTCGGTATTGCGGCGGGGTAGATCGACGAGCCGCTCGACAACGTATTCTTGCTCGCGGAGCAACGACCGAACCCACTCGAACTCCTTGTTGCGTCTCTCTGCGTCCCCCGCGTCACTTGCGGTGAATCGGCTTGGGCTCAGGATGAAGCCGGAGGTTGCGGTGTGCGTTCAGTCGTGACGTTCCGCCGCGCGCGGCACGAACATGCCGAGCACGCTCGCCAGCAACAGACCCATAGCCACGACCAGGAACGTGCGCTCCATCCCATAGGTCTTGCCAAGCCACTGCGACAACGGTGCCCCGACCGACGCGACAGCCCATGCGCCGCCCATCATCAGCCCCGATGCCAGACTGGTGCGGTGCGGGATCAGACGCTGGGCCATCGAGATCGTCAGGGGCACCACCGCACCATACCCGAGGCCCGCCAGCGCACACACCGCCAGCGCACCCCACCCGCCGGTGTGCGGGAGCAGAGCCACCATCGCCGCGCCCAGGATCGGCGTGACGATGAGCAGCGCTCGTTCGTGCCTGGCATGGAACCACCACCCCAGCGCGACGCCGCCCAGCCCCATCCCGACCTGCTTGGCGGCCTGGAGCGGGCCGTTGAGTTTCGCCGCGTCAATGCGGAGCAGTTCGGTGAGTTCGTCCCCCCCACTGCCCCGCAGAGCGAGCAGTTCGGTCCATCTGATGATGAGTTGGATCAGGCACACATCCGCGCCGAAGCGCAGCACGTTGCCCGCGTACAGCAGCCCCACTCCCACCCAACGCTTACGGCGCTCGTGCTCGGGCAGTTCGCGGTGCAGTGTCGCCGCGTCGTCCGTCCGGTGCGAAGCGCCGTGGATTGCCATCCCCAGCGCGATGACGAACACCATGCCCAGGGGCGTCAGATACAGGAGTGCCCGCAACCCCGCCGCGGTCGAGCCTCCGAGCCACGCGAACCACTCCACATAGTGCCCGGCGGAGATGTTCCCAAGCACGCCCCCGAGCATCCCCGCGAGATAGAACCACGCGATGCCCAAGGAGCGCCGAGGGCCGGCAAGGTGCCCCACAGCCGCCGCCGCGACCGGGTGGAACGCGCCGATCCCCGCAGCTCCCACCACCTGGAGCACCAGGAGTTGTGGGTACGACGTGGCGTACCCGACAAGCCCGATCGCAACGACCGCGGCGAGAAACCCGAGTGTGCCGAGCCAGCGGGTGTCAAAGCGATCCGAGGCGAGCGCGACGATCGGCTGGATCACGCCGCTGGAGACTTGCCCGACCGCCAGCAGCACCGCGCCCTGTTCCGGACGCATGCCGACATGGCCCTCGAGAACGGACAGGAGCGGCACAATGAGGAACGAGAAGAAATCTACCACGGTGTGCGCGCCGATGGTCGTCCACATCCGCAACCGGGTGCCGCGTGCTGCAACTTCGCTTGGCCCGTTCATGGAGTCCGTTCCGTCCTCACTGCGGCACAACCGTAGTCGCCGGGCACCATTCGGCTGCCGGTGAAGGTAGGCCGCCGACACTGCTTAGAATCGGCCCGCTCCAACGATCCGATTGAACAAGGACCAGAGACCGTGCGACTGGCGATCCAGATTCCCTGCCTGAACGAGGAGGGAACGCTCCCCGAGACCCTGCGCGATCTGCCGCGTCGCGTCGCGGGGTTCAGCGAGGTGATCGTTGTTGTCATTGATGACGGCAGCACCGACTCGACGGGTGCCGTTGCACGCGAGCATGGGGCCGACCATGTTGTCACGCTCAATGGCCACCAGGGCCTCTCCCGCGCGCACATGGCCGGGCTGGACGCGTGCCTGGCGCTGGGTGCCGATGTCATCGTCAACACCGATGCGGACAACCAGTACGACGCTCGCGGCGTGACCGTCCTCGTCGCCCCGATCCTTGCCGGGGCTGCCGATGTAGTCGTCGGGGCGCGTCCCATCTCGGAGATCGCCCACTTCTCCTGGACCAAGAAAGCGCTCCAGCAAGCGGGCTCGCGGGTGGTGCGGTCGCTCAGCGGCACGCGCGTCGAGGACGCAACCAGCGGATTCCGGGCGTACACGCGCGATGCCGCGATGCGGCTGAACATCTTCAACAGTTACACCGGGACGCTCGAGACGCTGATCCAGGCCGGGCGGAGCAATCTCCGAGTGGTCAGCGTGCCGATCGCGATCAATGGGCCGACCCGACCCAGCCGCCTGATGCGCAGCAACCTGCACTACATTGCGCGCAACGGTCTGGCGATGCTCGCAACCTACATGATCTATCGCCCGGTGCAGGTCTTTGGCCTGCTTGCCACGCTCATGCTCGTCCCGGGTGCGGCGTTAGCCGCGCGATACTTGTGGTTCATGTCGCGCGGCGAGGGCTCGGGGCACATCCAGTCTGTCATCGCCTCGGGGGTGCTCGCGATTTGCGGCGTGCTGATGGTCGGCCTGGCGGTGCTCGGGCACCTTCTGGCGATCAATCGGCGATTGCTCGAAGAACTCCGCTACCAGCAGCGGCTCGCTGTGAGCGGCCCGGTGCGCGATCGGCCCCATGTCCATGTGCGCGCCAACGCTCTCAAAGCACAGGCGACGAGCGGATAGGCCGAGTCACGGCGCTTCCAGCACGACAACACGGCCACCGGGCTTGAGTTTCGTGTGGCTTTCAACTGGCAGAACCAAGCCCTCGGTCAGCACACTCAGCCTGCCGCGACCGTCGCGCGTCCACCAGACCTCGACCGCCCCCCCCCGGGACTCATCGGCATCGGGCGTGGCCGACTCCACGCCTATCCAGAATGCCGCGCGACCGGGCGCGATTACGGATGAATCCGCGAACACGACATGCTTGCCGATCTGGCGCCCGCTTGCATCCAGCAATCGCACATGCATCGCCAGTCCCGCGGTTGTCGCACCCGGCGCGACCTCGGCCACCGCGCCGATCACCATTCCTCCGCCGTCCAGCGTCTGCTCCAACCAGAGGCGAGTGATCCGAGTCTCATCCGCGAGACCGATGCCCGCCGCGCCGACCTGTGCGCGGCTAGGGAAGAAGAACGCGAGATGCCCCGCCGGCGGGGAGAGCAACCGCGGCGGCCCAAGCGTGCCCACGGCGTCCAGCACAGCCGCGTGTACGCTGCTGTCGGTCCACATCATCATCTGCGATTCACCGGCAGTGAGCGGCGCACGCACAACGCCGACGGCGTTGTCGAATGGCACGCCGAGTTTCCGACCGATCTGAGCATCGTGCGAGTGCATGTACAAGCGCTTCACACCGGCAAACGCGAGGCTCGCATCGGCAAACCGCTGCTCAAACTCCGCACGGGTCCTGTTCGCTTCGTGGACCGACCGGTCCAGCCGCCACGCGATGTTCAGCGCATGCGCGTGCCGGAGTTGCGCGACGTGCCCCACGAGGAGGGCGCAACCCGCAACACAGCCGGCGATGCGCACGGGCGCGCCCCGCGGCTGCAATCGCCATTGCATCCAGCCGAACGTCACCAAGGCTCCGATCGCCGCACTGATCCCCGGCAGGAGGAGCAACACCGTAAAGCGGTGGACGAGCGCGTGCTCGCGCATGACCAAAGACCATGTGGCCCCGCCGATGAGCAGCGCTAGCGCCAGCCCGGCGGCGCGCCGCGCCGGACGCAGCCCTTCCAGGTGCCAAGTCGCCAGCGAGATTACAGCCAGCACACACGCAGGCGCGAGGAACGCGGGCGACAGCACGCCGATACGCACCTCGGCGTTGGGCGATCCGGTCGGCGATTGTGCGCCCGGCCAACCAAGCCTGTCGAGCATCGCCCACGCCATGTCCGGCCAGGTCGCGCCACCCGTGCGCCCCGTGCGCTGGTCGAGTTTGGCCAGCATCAACGCCCAGACGTCCCCCAGCCCGCCGACCGCCGCGGCGTTGACCGCCATCCGCGCCGCCAGCACCAGTACGGGCACGAGACCAAGAAGCACCAATGGGAAGAGCAGCCCCCACCGCCTCAGAAGCAGAATCCGGACCAGCCCGAACGCGCCCACAAACAACGTGTGCTCGAACGTGACAGCGCAATCAACTGTGAAGCACGCTGCGGCGACAATCAACCAGCGCATCCGCGCTCGCGAGGTGCGCGCACGCTCCACCGCGACCCACGCAAGCAGCGTGGCCAACAGAGTCACCTGCGAGAAGGACAGGTAGTGCAGGTTGTCGGCGTACTCGCCGAAGGGCCGCGAGAGCATGTACGCGCCGGCACCGACCGCGGCGGGAAGAATCGCACCCGTGACGCGAACGCACAGAACGAAGAAGAGCAATACTGCAAGAGATGACCACACGACCGCCGCGAGCCGGAAGTGCCAGAGTTCGCGCAGCCCGAGCGCCTTCAGGCCCTGGTGGAGCCAGTAGCATCCGGGTGGATACGTCACATAGTGATCGGGCGTCTTCTCCGAACCTTGCCCGCTTGCGCGAAACGTGTCGAGCGCGGGCACGCCACAACTCGCCCAGAATCCCTCGCGATCAAAGTTCTCGCCCGCGTTCAGGATGTTCGCATCCGTGGTGATGTCGCCATGATCCAGCCCAGGATGGGTGACACGCGTCCAGCCGAGTAGCCCCGACCATGCCGCCCAAAGGAGGACAAAGGCGATGAGAACGCCCCGCCCGCCCGCCAGCCCCTTTTCTTGTGAGAGCAAGGCGAGCGTCGGATCGCCGTCGGCAAGCGGGAACGGCGGAAGGGCTGTGTTCATCCGTCAAACTCAGGCCGGGTCCGCGAAGAGAGCGGTCGACAGGTACCGCTCGCCGAACGAGCACGCGATGGTCACAAGGCGCTTGCCGGCGAACTCCGGCTTGGCCGCCAGCCTTGCGGCGACGCAAACGTTCGCGCCGGTGCTGATGCCGCCCAGGATCCCCTCCTGCTTCGCCAGTCGGCGCGCCCAATCGAATGCCTCATCATTGCTCACGAGTTCCACGCCGTTCAGCAGGGTTGTGTCAAGGTTCTTGGGAATGAAACCCGCGCCGATCCCCTGAATCTTGTGAAGGCCGGGCTGGCCCCCGGAGATGACCGGCGAGGTGATCGGCTCGACCGCGATCGCCTGGAACTCCGGCTTGTATTTACGGATGAATCGGGTCACGCCCGTGATCGTCCCGCCGGTTCCTACACCCGAGACAATCGCATCGATCGCGCCGCCCGTGTCCGCCCAGATCTCCGGCCCGGTCGTCGCCTCATGCACCGCCGGGTTCGCCGGGTTGTCGAACTGCTGTGGCATCCAAGAATCGGGCGTCTCGGCGATGAGTTCGCCAGCGCGTGCGATCGCGCCTCGCATCCCCTTCTCCGCGGGAGTCAGCATCATCTCCGCGCCCAGGTGCTTGAGCAGCGCCCTCCGCTCCAGACTCATCGATTCGGGCATGCACAGCGTGAGCCGGTACCCCTTGACCGCGCACACAAACGCCAGAGCAATTCCTGTATTCCCGCTCGTCGGTTCGATGATGTGAGTCCCGGGGTCGTTCGGCCCGTTCGCGCCCCGCGACCGGATGCGCCTCTCGCGTTCGGCCGCCTCGATCATCGCGTTGCCGATCCGGTCCTTTACGCTGGCCAGCGGGTTGTCGAACTCAAGTTTGAGCAGCACCTCCGCGTGCCCTTCGGGGATGACGCGGTTGAGCCGTACAAGGCGCGTGCCCCCCACGCAGTCGATCATGTTCCCGTAGACGCGGTTGTGGATCGATCCGACCATTTTCATCCTCCTGGTGAACTCAGGCCGGCCACGCTCACTTGCTGTCAACGGGAAGGCCATTCGCCCGCCATTCATCCAATCCGCCGGCATAGAGCCGCACGCCGCGATGCCCCGCGGCCATGAGACGCTTGGCGACCGCCCGCGCGATCCCGGTGCCCGGGTTGTCGCCATAGACTACAACCGTCTTGCTGCGCGCAACCGATGGCTCCATTTCCGTCTTGAGTTCGCTGACCTGCGCAGGCTGTAGGTTCAACGCCCCTTTGATATGCCCTCGCTCAAAGTCCAGAGGTGCCCGTGGGTCTACGAATTGGGCATTGGGCGAGTCGTGAAGGACACGGGCTTGTGCCAGATCGAGCACCACGAGGTCACGATCGCTGGTCTTGCCTGAGCAGGCACCAAGAAAAGAGCATGTGACCAGACATGTTCCAAACAAATTGCCGCGGAGATTGAGCATTCGTATCATGGTGCCAAGGATACCCAATGCACCAAGTCTCGGTGCGGCAGGTATGACACGTACCGATCTCGCCTTGCTCAACTCCCGGAGGGGCTTCCCCTGATGGTTCTTCGCTTGCTGTTCACCTCACTTGCCATGTCTGCCTGCGGGATTGTCGCGGGCGCTCATGCCCCGAATACGTCCGTGGCCTCGCCCGATGGCCCCTACGTCAAGCCGCGGCTCTTGGCTGAGCACATCAACTTCACACCCGGCAAGCGTTCCTGGCTCGCTCTTGAGTTCGCCATCGCCCCCGGCTGGCACATGTACTGGAAGGGCCAGAACGATTCGGGAATGCCGCCCCAGATTGAGTTCCAACTTCCCGAAGGATTCAAGGTCGGCGAGGTTTTGTGGCCCGCTCCCGAACGGCACACGGCACCCGGGGACATCGTCGATTCGATCGTCCACGAACAGATGACGCTGCTCATTCCCGTGGATGTGCCCGTCAATGCGCAAATCGGCAGCCAGCTCGAGGTCGGCGTTTCCGCGCAGTGGCTCGTCTGCAAGGAGGCTTGCGTGATGGAGGACGCCGCACTCCAAGTCAGCCTCCCGGTGCGGAACACGATGCCCGCGGCGGAACTCAATCCCAAAGCCACCGGCGTGTTTGCGAGCGCGCGCGAGCGTGTGCCGCGGAACCTGCCCAAAGAGAATCCGCCCGCGACGATCGAGTGGCGGAACGCGGGCGTAACGGTTCATGCCGCCGGCGCAAGCCGCCTGACCTTTCACCCTGAGGAGGGCGGGGTGGCATTGGAGTCGCCGCTATCTGAGGGCACGGCGAAGTCGGGCACACTGGTGTTCCGGACCAAGACCACCGCCAAAGCGGAGCTGCGCCTGCTCGGCGTGCTGGAGATCCAGAAGACAGGGAAGAAATCAGAGTTTTATTGCGTTTCGCTCCCGCAACCGGGCATAAAGAAGCCCGGTTGATGAGCGAGACTGTTGGTGTGTGCGGCGGTCAGCACCGCGGCGTGTGTCCGCGAATCCTGCAAGACCGCCGATGAAGAATCGTTCTCACGGAGATATCGCAATGCAGCTCAAGAATCTTTTCGCTCTCATCGCCGTCGGCGGCCTGATGGTCGCGGCCCCCGCGCTCGCCCAGGGGACTGCGACGAAGCCCACCACCC
>CAYMWG010000101.1:0-9202 GCA_964393765.1 uncultured Phycisphaeraceae bacterium | reverse complement strand
CCCCTTCTTCCACAGACTCCCGCCATACACCGCCGCCGGACCCAGATCCTCGGCGATCCGGATCAACTGGTTGTACTTGGCGTTGCGGTCGGAGCGGCAGGGCGCGCCGGTCTTGATCTGCCCGCAGTTGGTCGCCACCGCAAGGTCCGCGATGGTCGAATCTTCCGTCTCCCCGGAGCGGTGGCTCATCACCGCCGCGTAGCCGTTCCGCAGCGCCAGGTTCACCGCGTCAAAGGTCTCAGTCAGCGTGCCGATCTGGTTGACCTTCACAAGGATCGCGTTGGCGCACCCCTCGTCGATGCCCTTCTGGAGGAACTTCGGATTCGTCACGAACAGGTCGTCGCCGACGAGTTGCACCTTCTTGCCCAGCGCATCGGTCAGGTTCTTCCACCCCTTCCAGTCGCTCTCGGCCAGGCCGTCCTCCAGCGAACGCACCGGGTACTTCCTGCACCACTTGCTCCAGAGTTCGATCATGTCGTCGGACGGCACGACCTTCTTTGGGTCGCTCTTGAAGAAGCAGTAGCCCTTCTTTTTCTTCGCCGCGGCCTCGTTCCACAGTTCGCTCATCGCCGGGTCGAGGGCGACAAACACCTCACGGCCCCAGTCGTACCCGGCCTTGGTCGTCGCTTCCTCCAGAAGTTTGAGCGCATCCTCGGGCGATGCGAGGTCGGGCGCAAAGCCCCCCTCATCACCCACCGCCGTGGACAGGTGCCGCTCGTGCAGAACCTTCTTCAGCGTGTGATAGATCTCGACGCCGCAGCGCAGCGCATCGTCGAAGTTGTCAAAGCCCCACGGCTGGACCATGAACTCCTGGAAGTCGATGTTGTTGTCCGCGTGCTTGCCCCCGTTGAGCACGTTGAACATCGGCACCGGGAGCGTGCGTGCGCTCGTCCCGCCGAGGTAGCGGTACAGCGGCAACTCGCACGCCTGCGCAGCCGCCTTGGCGCACGCCATCGACACGCCCAGGATCGCGTTTGCGCCAAGCGCACCCTTGTTCGCCGTCCCGTCGAGTTCGATCATCGCCCGATCGACTTCCTCCTGCTCGCGGCAGTCCATCCCCTCGACCACCGGGCCGATCCGGTCCAGCGCGTTGTCGACCGCCTTCAGCACACCCTTGCCCATGTACACGCGCTTCTCGCCATCGCGGAGTTCGACCGCCTCGTGCTCGCCCGTGCTTGCGCCGGAGGGGACGGCGGCCCGGCCGATGATCCCGCCGGAAAGTCCCACCTCGACCTCGACGGTGGGGTTGCCGCGGGAATCGAGGATCTGGCGCGCGTGGACGACCTGGATATCGAACATGCCGGGTTGCTCCTGCAAACGTGTGTGGCGGGGTGATGGTGGTGGTGGGAGGGGCGGATCGGGCCGCATGGTATCGCCCGGGGGGGGAACGAAACGTTTTCCTCGTACGCCCGCCGCGCGTGATTGGAGCGTGGTATCGTTCCCCACGCTTCCCCCGGACCAGACCGATGCCCCTCACCCCGGAAACATTCACGACCCGTGCAGCCCGCCTGAAGGCCGACCTGGGCGACCAGTCGCGCCGCGTGCAGGCGTTGCTCGAAGCCGTCTTCGACGCGGCGTTCGCCGGCGACCTGCCCGGAGCGCGCCGCGTCATCGCGATGGACGACATTATCGACCGCGTGGATGTGGAGTTGGAGAAGGCCGCGGTGCTGCTGTTGCTTGATGCGACCAGCGCCGGTGCCCAACTCGCCCCCGAGCAACTCCGCCTCGTGCTCACGATCGTGAAGGTGAATAACGAACTGGAACGCATCGCCGATGCCGGGGTCGCCGTCGCCGAGAGCATCCCGGGCCTCATCGCGCAGGGCACGCCCCTGCCCGACACCTTCCGCGTCATCACCAACTCGGTCGTTGGAATCCTGCGCGATGCGAGCACCTCGCTGGAGCGGAACGACCCGGTGCTTGCCAAGATCGTCCTCGCCTCCGAGGACGCGGTCGAGGAGTTCAAGAAGGCGATCCTGCGCGACCTCACATCGCAGGTGGCCGGGCGCACCATGACCGTCGAACTCGCCTTCCGGCTACACGAACTCACCGCCAGTTGTGAGGCGATGGCCGGGCACTGCACCAATATCGCCGAGCAGGCGCTCTACCTGGCCACCGGCAAGGTTGTCCGTCACATGGCCGGGCACTGGGAGGAAGTCCCGCAGGCATGACTTGGCTAAGACCGGCACTCCGTGCCGGTGTCCGAACCGTCAGCGGGGGAAGGGGCTCGTGAGGGTGGCCTTGTGGCTGAGTGTCCGACAAACATCGGCAACTATCCCGTCGTCCGCGAGATCGGCCGCGGCGGCATGGGCATCGTCTACCTCGCCACGGACCCGCGACTGGCGCGCCGGGTGGCGCTCAAACTCCTGTCCCCCGACTTCGCCGGTGATGTGTACCACCGTGCCCGCCTGCATCGCGAGGCTCGCGCACTCGCCGCGCTGAACCACCCCAACATCGCCACCATCCACGCCGTGGAGGAATGCGAGGGTCGCACATTTCTGGTGATGGAGTATGTCGATGGCGAAACCCTCGCCGCCGCGATCGTCAGCAAGCATCCCGATGTCCAGACCTCCCTGACGTGGTGCGAGCAGATTGCCAAGGGCATGGCCGCGGCCCACGATGCGGGCATCCTCCATCGCGACCTCAAGCCCGCGAATATTCGCCTGCGGCCCGACGGGCTGGTGAAGGTGCTGGACTTCGGCCTGGCGCGGTCCAGTCCGTCCCACGTTTCCAGCCGCGCCCCTACGCAGGAGCACATCAGCATCCGAACCGTCGCGGGCGGAGTCCTGGGCACGCCGGGCTACCTTGCCCCCGAGCAGGCCCGCGGCGAGACGGTGGACCGACGCGCCGATGTCTTCAGTTTCGGCTGCATTCTTTTCGAGTGTCTTGCAGCGCGCCCGGCATTCCGCGGCGCATCCGTCGCCGAACTTATCGCCGCGGTCATGCGCGATGAGCCGGATTGGGCGGCGATTCCCGGGGGCACTTCGGCGGGCATCCGTCGCCTGATCGAGCGCTGTCTCGCAAAGGACTCGCAGCACCGCCTGCGGGACTTGGCGGATGCAGCGCTCGAACTCCGCGATGCACTCCGGGCCGGGAGTGGTCAAGGTTCCCCGCCCGCCGGGGCGGACATCCCGAACACTCTCCCGCGAGAACTCACCTCGTTTGTCGGGCGCGAATCGGAACTCGCGACCATCGCGGAACTCCTCGCTAAGACCCCGCTCGTGACACTCATCGGTTCCGGGGGCTGCGGCAAGACCCGGCTTGCGATCCGCGCTGCGAGATCGGCGCTCGCCTCGTTCCCGGGCGGCGTCTGGTTCGTCGACCTCGCGTCCATTTCTGGCTCGGCGGATGTCGCGGGCCTCACCGTGCGGACGTTGGGCGTTCCCGCGAGCGAGCACCCCGACCGCCCCAACGACCAGCGGCTGGCCGCAGCGCTGGCCACCGCTCGCGCGCTCATTGTGCTCGACAACGCCGAGCATGTACTCGACGGGACGCGGGAACTGGTGCGGACGCTCTCGGAGCAGTGCCCCGAACTCCGCGTGCTGGTGACGAGCCGCGAGACGCTCGGGCTTCCGTTCGAGCAGGCCTTCCGAGTGCCCTCGCTCGGCCTCCCGCCAACCCAAGCCCCCACTCCCGCGACCGTCGAATCCAGCGAAAGCGGCAGACTCTTCATCGAGCGTGCCAGGCTCGCCGACCCCGCCTTCGGGCTTTCGACCTCCGATGCCGCGGTCCTCGCGCGTCTTTGCACCCGCCTCGACGGCATTGCGCTGGCGATCGAACTCGCCGCAGCGCGCACCGCCACCATGTCCCTGCGCGACATCGACGCTCGCCTTGGCGATGCCCTGCGGGTGCTCGCGCCGACCGGACCCGGCGGCTCGGTGCCGCGCCACGCCACCATCCGCGCGGCGATCGAGTGGAGCGTGCAGATGCTCCCGGCCTATGAGGCCGCGCTGTTCGAGCAACTCGCCGTGTTCTCCGGCGGATGGAGCCTTGCCGCCGCAGAAGCGGTGTGCCCGGTCGATGGCAAAGCCGGTGACGCGCTCGGGCGGCTCGTGAGCCGGTCGCTGGTGCAGTTGCACAGCGCGACGGGCCGCTACCGTTTCCTGGAGACCGTCCGTCAGTTCGCGGCGGAGCGGCTGGACCGATGCGCGAGCCGGGGCGATCTTCGTTCCCGCCACGCCGACTACTGCCTCGCGCTCGCGGAGCGACTGGCGGAGGCCACACCGGGAGGGAGTTCGGTTGCGTTGGCAGAGATCGGGCCAGACGAGGAGAACATTCGGGCTGCGCTCAGATTCCTTGAATCGTGTCTTTCATCCGAAGATCGCCTCCCCAGGCTCGCGTTTGCCATGCACAAGTGGTGGTACGTTCATGGACTTTTTGACGAGGGTATGCACTGGCTCACGGTCGCCATCAAACTTAGAGGCAGCGCGACCGAGACACTCGACGCCCGTCTCGCCGCGGCATCGGGCAACTTCGCGTGGGGCGCCGGTCGTTACGCGGAGGCTCGTGACGCGTTCGAGCACAGTTCGCCGGTATGGGAGAAACTCGGGGAGCACGCCAGAGTCGCCGCCATGCAGAGCAATATCGCTATTGCCCATGACCGCCTCGGTGACGCAGAGCGAGCCGGCCAGAGCCACCTGCGGGCACTCCAGACCTACGAGCGCATTGGGGATGAGTCGGGTCTGGCATTTGCCCGGCTGAACTTCTCGTCCTTCCTCATTCACCAGCGGCGGTTTGCCGAGGCACTGGACGTCATCGACCGCTGCCTTCCCGTGTTTTGTCGGATCGGCGACCGTCACCGCATCGGCGTGGCGATGCACAACCTTGGGGAGACGAACGTGCGCAAGGGAGACCTGGCAGCGGGACACGCCGCCCTCGTGACCGCGGTCGAACACAAGGACGCAGTCGGGGACCGAAGCGGACTTGCGCACTCCCTTTTGTGGCTAGGCTTCTGCCTCGTGGAGCAGTCGAAAGACGCTGCTGCGAGCGTCCTTGCCCTTGCCACCCGGCTGTGCGCTGAATCGCATCTCATCATTGACCGCGACGAGCGAGAACGTCTCGAGTCTGCCCGTGCCCACCTCAGAGAGAGGCTCGGTATGGCGGTTTTCGAGCGGGAGTGGCAAGCGGGTTCGACCGCCCAAAGTTGGAGGGCTGTACTTTGATACACCCTATTCATGGGTAGTTCATGCCCCCTCGGCAGCGTGAAGGTTTGCGTTGCGATAGTCGGCGCACTCGGATAGACTCGCAAATCCGGGGGACTCTCTCTCGAAGGGGTTGCTCTTGAACGTCACGAAGATCGGTCTGGCCGCGTTGGTCCTGTGCCTTGTCGCGCTGCTCTCAGGTTGCGCGAGCGACCATCTGGCGATTGGCGCTGAAGCGGTCCCTATCAGCGTGAGGGTGACGCCGAACACGGCTGCAACTCCGCACACGCTCACCGTCGACATCGAACTCTCGTCCGTCGCGCCAATGGGTGGATGCAAGTTGGCCCTCTTCTACGACGTACGCGACCTCTCGCGTTACGACCCGTACCGCCACCTCGACCCGGATGATTTCCTCAAACTGAATCCCGATCTGCGCACCACCATCATTCCAGCGAGTTCAACGAAGATCTCGTTGACGATCGAACTTGTCGCGGCCAGAAGCATCGCCACCCAGGTCAACATCATCGCGATCTCGGAGTCTGCGATGCGAGGGTCGGGTGGCTCAGGCACGGTGCCAGTCACCGTCGTGCCCTAGCCGACCTGCACCCGAGTTCCAGCGGCACAATCGCGTTGCGAGCATTGGACGGGCGTGCAGTCCAATGCAAGTAGCCAAAGCAACATGCGGATTCTGTCTCAGTCGCAGCCACCTCACCCGATCAAGGGATGTGCGAGGTACTGCATTATGGGCATCGTCGGCTGCAAAACTCAACCGTTGGCGCGAAGGGCGATTCATTTTGAGAAGTTCGTTCGCACTTTGCGAGTTCCGGTTGTGAAGTTGATGCCAAGGGGGAATCTGAAAGGAGCAAGAAGCATGTACACGAAGACTGTTGGAGCAATCGTCGCTGTGGTCGTGAGTGCCGTTCTGACGCTCGGAGGCTCGCCTCGTAGAACGAACACCATCATGGTGGAGGCGGTCCCCATCGGCCTCATCGTGACACCGATCGAAAATGGGGGCAAGCGGTACCTCCAAATCGACATCGAACTCTCCGAAGAGACGACGGGGGACACTACCCTGCGGATCTGCTTTGACGTTCGTGATGCGGACGCTTCGCCGGTCGTTCACATCGACCCCGACTTGGTCTTTGACTTGCAGCCGCTTAGCCAATTGGAGGTCGTCGTTCCACCGGAGGAGGACTCGGCGACGGTGTTTGTTGAACTCATCGATCCGGCCGCGGTCGGGAAGTCGGTCACGGTGATGGTTTTCGAAGAGGACTCGAAGATCGGGGCCTCCTGTACCCTCGTCGTTCCCAGCGGATCGTGAGCAGTTGTTTGACTGATCTGCCACCCCATTCATAGAGGGGTGAAATCTCGCACCACTGAGACCCCGAAGGCCCCACGTCTTGTGGGGCTTTTTTTTTCAACGGCCCTACCTTGCGCGTGCCCACCAATACCCGATGCACAGCCCCTGAGCAAGCTTCAGATCAGTTTGTGCGCTCTGTGGTGGCGTGAGGCTGTGAGGAACACACACTGGCTATCGCCTCCACCGCTGTCTCCACATCTGTGTGCTCGAGGAACGGACCGAGGCTCAGTCGCACCGCGCCCTCGCCGCGTGACACCGCAACGCCGACGTGCGGCGCCGTCCCCAGCATCCGATGCACCAGCGGCGCACAGTGCAGGCCCGCGCGGCACAGGATCCCGAACTCGCTCTCCAGGATCGCGCTCAGTTCCGCCGGCGAATACAGCGCGTGCGTGAAACTCACCACCCCTACGCGCTGTGTCGCGGGCACGGCCCCCAGCAACCTCACTCCATCCTCCGCCAGCCCCGCCAACCCATCGAGCAGCGCCCCCAGCAGCGAAACCTCGTGTGTGCGCAGTTCGTCAACACCCCGCTCAAGAATCCACGCGATGCCCTCGGATAGCCCCACGATCCCGACCGTGTTGTGCGAGCCCGCCTCGTACTTCTCAGGCAGCATCGACGGGTGTGTCTCCTGCTCCGATGCGCTCCCCGTCCCACCCTCGCGGAACGTCGCCAGGCGAGACTCGATGCCGGGCCGGATGTACAGTCCGCCCGTGCCTGTCGGACCCAGCAGCCCTTTGTGGCCGGGGAACGCGAGCAGGTCGATCTCCGCACGTCGCACATCCACCGGCCAGTGGCCCAGCGACTGCGAGCCGTCCACAAGAAAGAGCGGCCGCTCGGCATCGCCCGCGCTCGCCCGCAGCATCGGGCCGATCGTCTCGATCGCCTGCACCGTCCCGATCACGTTGCTCGCGTGGTTGATCGCCACAAACGCTGTGCGCCCCGGCCTCACGCCCGCCAGCACGTCCCGCGGGTCGAGCATCCCCGTGGCCGGGTCCGCATCCACGATCGTCAGATCGAGCAGGCCATCGCGCGCCAACTCGTTGCACGGGCGCAGCACCGAGTTGTGCTCCATGCCCGTGATGACCGCGTGGGGGGGGGGGCGCTTGCCGGTGCGTTTCGCAAAGCCGCGCGCGGCCCCCTTGATCGCCAGGTTGAGCGCATCGGTCGTGTTCAGCGTGAACACTACATGCTCGGCCGACTCGCCATTGATGAGTCTGCGGAGGCGCTCGCGGCACCGATGGATCAGCGCTGCCGACTCGCGCGCCTCGGCATAGCCGCCGCGACCCGCCGCCCCGACCTCCGTCATGTAACGCGCCATGGCGAGCACGACGCCCGGGGGCTTGGGGAAACTCGTTGCGGCGTTATCAAAGTACCTGCGCGGAACTCCCTGCACGCTCATGCCCGATCCTAGCGCGCGAGTCATTTTCCACGCGTCGGGTTATAGAAAGGCAGTTTGGCGACCCTGCCCGCGATCGTCGCGTCCTTTCCCGTGTCGACCTCGATCGCGGTCCCTTCCGCGAGCGCGTCCTTGTCGATGAACGCCATCGCGATTGGGTACCCGAGGGTCGGGCTTAGGCACCCGCTGGAAATCACGCCCACTTCCTTCCCGCCCGAAAGTACCTTCATCCCCTGTCGCGCTGTCCGCTTGCCCCCGAGCGCTAGCCCCGCGACCTTCCGAAGCGGCCCCCCCTCATCCCGCGCTAAAAGCAACGCATCCTGGCCGATGAACTTCTCACCCAACTCCGCCTTGTCCTTGTCGAGCGAGATCGCGAAATCCACGCCGCACGACAGCGCGTTGATCTCCTCGCCCAACTCATGCCCATAGAGCGGCATGCCCGCCTCGAGGCGCAGCGAGTCGCGCGCCCCCAGCCCGCACGGCTTGACGATGCCGTCCTCTCTGTCGAGCCCCGCGTCCTTGAGGATCAGGCCCATCGCCATGCCCACCGCCGCGTGCGGCAGGATGACCTCCACCCCGTCCTCGCCGGTGTACCCCGTCCGGCTGACATAAATCTTCATAATCACGAGGTTCTTCACCGCGAACCTGTACCGCTTCAGCGCGGGAATCTCGCGGCTGAACTTCCCCACCATCTCCATCACCTTGGGCCCCTGGATCGCCACCATCGCCGTCGATTCCGTGCGGTCATCGATCTTGCAGGTCAGGTCGCCCGCGGCCGCAGCGCCCTCAAAGTGCGCGAGCATCTTGGCGCGGTTGGAAGCGTTCACCACGACCATGAAGTCGTCATCTTCGATCCGGTACACGATGATGTCGTCATGCACGCCGCCCCGCTCGTTGCAGGCCAGCGAGTAGCGGCACTGCCCCGTTTGCATGTCCGAGATCCGGCGCGAGCACACACGCTCCAACAGCCTCCGCGCGTGGCGGCCCTTGATCGAGACGCGCCCCATGTGCGATACGTCGAACAGCCCGCCGCTGGTCCGGCACTGGTTGTGCTCGGCGATGATGCCACCCCCGCCCCCGGCGGGCGTGTAGAGCAGGGGCATCTCCCAGCCCGCGAAATCAACCATCTTCCCGCCGTGGTCAACGTGGAACTTGTGCAGGGGCGTGCGCAGCAAGGGCGTCCTTTCGTGCCGTCAGGTCGGCAGGCATTCCGTGCCAGCCTTCGAGAAGATAGCCGAAAACATCGTAGCGACCTGTCAAACAGCCGCCGACCATGGGGCATTGTCGATCAACCGCACCTTTCCGACT
>CAYMWG010000100.1:3430-9209 GCA_964393765.1 uncultured Phycisphaeraceae bacterium | reverse complement strand
GTCCGCGTTCGGGCATCGGAATATACGAGCACTGGCGGGATGGCGGTCGGGCGGTTGTGGAATTCGTTCAGGATTGTTCGCTCTACGCGGCCACCGGGGTAACTTACCCGCGGCTCCGCTTCCCGCCCCCCCCCGCAAACCGCTCAAAGGCGCTCAGCGTCTCCTCGCTGACATGGTGCTCGATCCCCTCCGCGTCGGCCTGGACCGTCGCCTCGCTGATGCCCAAGGCGCGGAGGAACCGCTCGACAACGGCGTGCCTGCGGCGAGAGTCCGCAGCGAGGAGGCGACCCTCATCGGTGAGGAAGATCGAGCGGTAGGGCCGGGTGATGACCAGGCCCTCCCGCTTCAGGCGGGCGATGGTCCGGACGACCGTGACGTGCGACACGCCCAGGCGGCCCGCAAGGTCGACCACCCGGGCCTCGCCCCCCGCGTCGATCAGGTCGGCGATCGCCTCGGCGTAGTCCTCGGCGGTCTCGTGGGCGTGGGCCCTGCGGGTAGCCTTGTGGGCGCGGGCCTGCTCCGCGGCGGACCTCTCCAAGGGCGTGACGGTCTTTTTGTTGCGAGCGAGCTTTGGCATGGGCAGTTGCAGATTACCCCGGGCGGGCGGGCGTGGCAATTCGTGGGGGACCGCCTTGACGGGTGTCGTAGCATATGCTACATTGTGCATACATGGCTATTCTTTGCAGCAAGATGCACATCGCCGCGGCTCTTCTGGGCATCCATGGCGGGGAGCCAGGGGGGAGCGCGGGGGCAGTGCCGCCCAACAAAGGCGTCTATGGCCTGGGCAACCCGACGCCGCGCCACCTGATGCGGCCCCTGAGCGCCGACCGCCCGGACACCACGGAGAGCCCGTACACGGTGGATGCCGGGCACACCCAGATTGAGTTGAGTTTCGCCGAATGGACGCGAAAGGACGATGGCCCGAGGACAGACACCGTTGATTTTTTGCCCATCAACATCAAACTCGGGATCACGAACTCCGACGAGGTGCAGTTGGTCATCAGCCCCTACTCCGTGATTGAGGAGGATGGCGGGGCGAGAACAGCCGGACCGGGCGATACCGCCATCCGGTTCAAGCACAACTTCTGGGGGAACGACTCGGGCGGCACCGCCCTGGCCATCATGCCGTTCATTTCGTTACCGACCGGTGCATCGGGCATCTCGGCCGATCGCATCGAGGGCGGATTCATCCTGCCCTTCGCGATGGGACTCCCCGCCGGACTCTCGCTCGGCCTCATGGCCGAACTCGATTTGTCTGGAACGATGACGGCACTGCCTACGACCTGGACTTTGTCCACACCGCCGTGCTCGGGCACGACCTGGTCGGCGACCTGGCAGGCTTTGTCGAGTACGTCGGCGCGGCCAGTTCTGACTCGGAAACCGACTACCGCGCAACGGCCAACCTCGGCCTGACGCTCGGCCTCGGACCCGATGTGCAACTCGACGGCGGCGTGGAACTGGGCCTGACGGAGGCGGCCGACGATTTGCGCGTGTACCTCGGAATGACCGTGCGATTCTGAACGTCTGAATGTAGATGTGTATACAGTTTGTGGTCGATGCCTCGATTCGGCCCGTGCCGCCCGGAAGGAACCCGTATGAAGCGTCTGCTCGCCAGTCTCGCAGCCCTTATGTGTGCGATGCTTGCCGCGCCATCGTGCGGCCCCGCCGATGAGCCGGGCGCGAAGAGTCCCAAGGGAGGGAAGATCGCGGTCGTCGCCACCACGGGCATGATCGCCGATGCCGCCCGGGTTGTGGGCGGGGACCGCGCAACGGTGACAGCTCTCATGGGGCCGGGCGTTGATCCGCACCTCTACAAGGCAACGCCCGGCGACGTCCGCACGCTGCAATCGGCGGACCTCATCCTCTACAACGGCCTGCACCTGGAGGGACGACTGGCGGATGTGCTGGTCCGTCTCGCCACGCGTCAGCCGACGGTGCGGGTAACCGAGACGATCGATGAGTCGCTGCTTCGGGAGCCGCCCGAGTTCGATGGCCACTTCGACCCGCACGTCTGGTTCGATGTCTCGCTGTGGACGACGGTGGTGGAACGGACCCGCGACGCCCTCATCGAGCGCGACCCGCCGGGCACGGAAGTGTTCACGGCCAACGCCGCGGCGTACCTGACGCAACTCCGCGAACTCCACGAATACTGCCGAACCGAGATCGCCAAGGTCCCTGCCGAGCGCCGGATCCTTGTCACGGCGCACGACGCGTTCGGCTACTTCGGGCGCGCCTACGGCATCGAGGTGACGGCCATCCAGGGCATCTCGACGGACTCAGAGGCGGCACTCAAGGACATCAACGCGCTGGTGGACACGCTGGTCGCGCGGCATGTGCCGGCGGTATTTATCGAGTCCAGCGTGCCGCGGAAGGCCATCGATGCGCTGGTCGAGGGGTGCAAGGCCCGCGGCCATAGTGTCCGCATCGGCGGCGAACTCTTCAGCGACGCGATGGGGCAGGCGGGCACAACCGAGGACTCGTACATCGGCATGGTCAGGCACAACGTCAGGACGATCGTCGAAGCGCTTGCGCCCTCCCAGGGGACCGCTCCCGCCGCTCCCGTTGCGAGTCCCACGCCGTGAGACCATCCGCGAACAGTGCGACGTTGGACCTCCGGGCGCCCGCGGCGACGGCCAACGGCAGCGCGACGGGAATCGCCATCGAGGTCCACGACGTTACCGTCGCGTACCACCGCAAGCCGGTGTTGTGGGATATCGACGTCTCGATCCCCGCCGAGCGGCTGGTGGCGATCGTCGGACCCAACGGCGCGGGTAAGTCCACGCTGCTCAAGGCGATCCTGGGCCTTGTGCCGATGGCCTCTGGCTCGGTCGCCATCTTCGGGCGCACGCTGCGCGAGGCGCGCAAGTTCATCGGGTACGTCCCGCAGCGCGAATCCGTCGACTGGGACTTTCCGATCGATGCGCTGGGCGTTGTGCTCATGGGCGCGTACGGCCGGCTCGGCTGGTTCCGCCGTCCGGGGCGCGCCGAGCGGGCCCGGGCGATGGAATGCCTGGTCCGGGTCGGGATGACGGACTTTGCATCCCGCCAGATCGGGCAACTCTCCGGCGGCCAGCAGCAGCGCATCTTCCTGGCGCGCGCTCTCATGCAGGATGCCCGGCTCTACCTCATGGACGAGCCATTCGCGGGCGTCGATGCCGCGACCGAGCACGCGATTGTCGGAGTGCTCCGTGAGCTCCGCGCGGCGGGGCGCACCGTGGTCGCCGTCCATCACGACCTCCAGAGTGTCCAGGACTTCTTCGACCACGTCGTGCTGCTCAACACCAGATTGATCGCCGCGGGGCCGACGCGCGAGGTCTTCACGACCGCGAACCTGCAACGCACGTATGGCGGGCGGCTCACGGTTCTTGATGAGGCGGCCGAGGCGGTCAAGCACGCCACGCCCTGAGCCGGCAGCGTTGTCGAATCTCGTTCTTTCCAGCGCTTTCTTGTCCCTGCTCTCTTGTCCCTCATCCCTGTGGATACTTTCCTCACCGATCTCGCCCGCCTTCTTTCTCTCCAGGACGCTAATACGCGCACCGTTCTGCTGGGTACGGGCACGCTCGGGCTGGCGGCGGGCGTTGTCGGCTGCTTCGCCACGCTGCGAAGGCGCGCCCTTCTGGGCGATGCCATCGCGCACGCCGCGCTCCCGGGTATTTGCCTCGCGTTCCTGGTGGTCGGCTCGCGGAGTTTCCCGGCGTTCATGCTCGGGGCGTTGATCCTGGGCGCGTTCTCCGCGGGCGTCATCGCGATGGTCCGGGCCTACACGCGCGTGAAGGAAGATGCCGCGATCGGCATCGTCATCGGCTCGTTCTTCGGTCTGGGCGTCGTGCTCTCGAGCATGATCCAGAAGCGGCCCGGCGGCGCGGTCGCGGGCCTGGACGGATTCATCTTCGGCAAGGCCGCGAGCATGACCAGTGCCGATGCCATTGCCACATCGCTGGTCGCCGGGGCGTGCCTGCTCGTCGTCGCCGCGCTCTACAAGGAGTTCAAGGCCCTGTGCTTTGACCGCGAGTTCGCCGCCTCGCAGGGCTGGCCCGCTGTCGCGCTCGACCTCATCATCATGGCGCTCGTGTGCGCCTGCACGGTCGCCGGGCTGCCCGCCGTCGGCGTGGTCATGGTCGTCGCCCTGCTCATCATCCCCGGCGCTGCCGCCCGCTGCTGGACCGATCGCCTTGGGGTCATGCTCCTCCTGGCCGGCCTCTTCGGCCTTGGCGCGGCGGTCATCGGTGCCGCCCTGAGCGCGACGCTGCCCGCCCCGCCCGGCTCACTCTCGCGCGGCTGGCCGACAGGCCCGCTCATCGTGCTTTCGGCCGCGGCCGCGTTCTTGTTCAGCGCTGTCTTCGCGCCCCGTCGCGGCCTGATCGCCCGTCTGTTGGCGCACCGCACGGAGATCGTCGCGCCATGACTGCTCCCGATCTCACTTCGGGGGACCTGTGGACCATCGCGGTGGCAGTGTGCTGCTCCGTCGCCTGCGGGACCATCGGCTGCTTTCTGGTGCTGCGCCGCCTCTCGCTTCTGGGCGACGCCATCTCGCACGCGGTCCTCCCCGGCATCGCCGTCGCGTTCATGCTCACAGGCTCGCGCGAGCCCTGGGCCATGCTCGGCGGCGCGCTGGCGATCGGTCTCCTGACCGCGGGCCTGGCCACCGGCGTCCGCAGGCTCGGCCGCCTGCCGGAGGACGCGGCCCTAGGCGTCGTCTTCACCTCGCTCTTCGCACTCGGCGTGCTGCTCATCACCTGGGTCGCGCCGAGCATCGACCTCGACCCCGGGTGCGTGCTCTATGGCCTGCTGGAGTTCGTGCCCCTGGACATGGTGACGCTGATCGGCGCGGATGCGGCGGATTCCGCGAGAATCGCGCCGGGACAGTTTGCTGCCACACCCACGCTCGAAGTTCCGCGTGCGCTCCTCTGGCAGGCCGGTCTGATGCTCGGCAATCTCACGCTCATCACCGTCATCTTCAAGGAACTCCGCATCGCCTCGTTCGATGCCGCGCTCGCGACCACCATGGGCCTCAGCGCGGCGGTGGTTCACGGCCTGATGCTCACTTCCGTCGCCGCGACCACCGTGATCTCGTTCGAGGCGGTCGGCTCGATTCTTGTTGTCGCGATGCTCGTCGCCCCCGGCGCGACCGCACAACTGCTCACCGATCGTCTGGGCCGCATGGTCATGCTCAGCGGCGTGCTGGGGGCATCGGCGGCGATCATCGGGTACTTGCTGGCCGTCTGGCTCGACGCTTCGGCATCGGGCATGATCAGCGTGGTGGCGGGGTCGCAGTTTGCGGTCGCCGCGGTAGCCGCGCCGCGCTACGGCGTTGTCGGCAAACTCATCCGCAATGCGCGGCTCTCCCAGCGCATCGCACGGGAGGATGTGCTCGGCCTGCTGTACAGAGTCCACGAGAGCGGCGACTCGCGGCCTGCCTCGCTCCCGCACGCGCAGGTTCTTCGCGCTGTCGCGCCGGGCTTCCGCTCGCGTCTCGCGTGCTGGCAACTCCGGGCCGCGGGCCTGATCCAGGGGATGTCGGGCGACGAACTCTCGCTCACGCCCAAGGGGGTGGAGCAGGCAGCGCAGGTCATTCGCGCTCACCGCCTCTGGGAGACGTTTCTCTCGCGCAACCTGCCACTTCCACTCGACCACCTGCACGAGCCTTCCGAACGGCTCGAGCACTTCCTCACGCCCGAGATTCAGGCGAAGATCGCCGCGGAGGTCGGCGACCGCTCCGACCCGCACGGGAAGCAGATTCCGTCGCCCTGACACCGTGGGGCTTGGCCCCACGCGCGCG
>CAYMWG010000100.1:0-3330 GCA_964393765.1 uncultured Phycisphaeraceae bacterium | reverse complement strand
CATCGGGCGCAACCCGTCGCTTGCGCTCTGGGCTCAGTCGAAGACATTCATCTGCGACCGGATGTCACATCCGCGGTTTCCAGACGCCGCAGTTCGTAGAGCAGCGCGGCGCGGTCGGCGTTGTTCACGACGCCGTTGCCATCGACATCCGTCGCCAGAACATGCCAGGCGTAGAGGTCCTCGATGGTCACCTCGCCATCGTTGTTGACGTCATAGTCCGCAGCCGAGACCACGCTCCCCGTGAGGTTGAGCACCAGCAGCGGCGCGTCAGGGTCGTCGCTGGCGATGGTGAGCGTGCCCATGCGGGGCCCGACGGTCGAGGTATCCAACTGGATAGTGTGCAGATTGCCCGCCGCGGCGGCATCGGCTGGCTCTTCGAACGGTCCTGCGGGTCCAATGACGGTGAACCCAGCCGTTATCATGAGCGAGTAGGTCAGCCCGTCGATCCCGAAGCCTGTGCCGTCCTTGCTGAAAGTGGCAACGCTCGCGGAGTTGGTGATGGTGAACGACTGCTGCGCCACCGAGCCGAGCGCGACGGTGCCGAAGTCAATCGACGCAACGCTGACCGCTGCGCGTGCGGGCACGCGCAGGTCCATGAAGATCGGCAGGTGCGGAGGAGAACTGGTCCCTTCGAAGTGGTCGATCAATGCCTGCGCGATCACCGGCCCGACCATCGCGTTCGCGGTAACCTCGATGCAGTCATTGAACGATGTCGCATCATTCCCCCACACACGGAAGGAATGGTTGGGGTCGTTCCAACCCGAGCCGAACGGGATCGCACGATTCCCGATATACGACAGCCCCTGGCCCGAAGAGAGAGCATCCGACAGGAGCAGGAAATCGAACCGGTCGTCCATGCCGCCATCACCGGGACGGCAACCGGGTGACTGCGTATGCACCGATGCAAATGCAGCCCCGATGTGCCAGTTGCCCGCGCGGTTGATCGGATCGAACAGCCGTCCGTCATTGTCGGCCTGCGAGCCCGTGAGGGTGGTCCACGCGGGCTCGCTGCTCGAATACATGTTGAAGTCGCCGCCGAAGATGAAGCGGCTACCGGCCGGGAGCGCGTTCAGCACGCTGCGGACGAGCACGCCCTCCTCAGCGCGCCGGTCCTGATCGACGCCCCCAGGGCCACCCGCCTTGAGATGGCCGCTGTACAAATACAGCGTCGCGCCCGCCGAGGCGTACCCAAGCGGGCGAAACTGGTAGCGCATGACATTCCGCACGGTCATGCCGGCCCCGCCGCCCGTGACCGCAACGGTCGTTCCGACCAGCGTGAGGCGCGTATCGCGATACACACATGCGCTGTCCGAGTCGTTGCCATTCACGAAAGTGGCGAGCGCATAGTCGCCGGGGCTTCCCGGTGCTTCGTCCATCAGCGTGCGGAACGCCTGCGCTGCCGCAGCGGTCTCTACCTCCTGCAGAATGATCACGTCGGGAGCGAAAATGCGGCCGGCGAAAGACAGGAACAGGGAGTCCTCAAAGGCCGCTGTTCTGGATACCTCTCCTCCGTACTCGGTCAGGTTCCAACTCGCGACCCGCAACTGCGCGTGCGCAGCGCTCGCCGCGGCCAGCACACCCAACCCGACAATCATGGTCCGGGCAATACGCATCCCTGCTCCTGATCTGCGACTTCGAGATGAACCGCCCGGATTTATGGCCCATCCGAGCGCGCCCGCCACCCCAACGAAACAAATGGGTGGTTTAGTATGCGCTTTCACACGAAGTTTGCAACCTGTGCGGTCGCAGAACCCGCCTCTTAGTTCCCCTAGGCTTGCCCATTCTCACGGCTGCGACCGCCGCGATCCCACTCCATCGCCTTCTGGAACCGACGGAACCGCTCGAATGACCAATGCTTCTACACCGGCCGCCCCCCCCGCCCCCCGCAAGATTGTCCTGGCCTATTCCGGCGGACTCGACACCTCGGTCATCCTGCCCTGGCTCAAAGACCGCTACCCGGGGGTGAAACTCGTGGCCTACGCCGCGGACCTGGGGCAGGGCGCGGGCGAACTCGATGGCATAGAGGACAAGGCACGCAAGAGCGGCGCCGACGAGGTGATCATCGACGATCTGCGGCGGGAGTTTGCCGAGCAGTACTGCTTCCCCATGCTTCGCGCCCATGCGCTCTACGAGCACGACTACCTGCTCGGCACCAGCATCGCCCGCCCGCTGATCGCCAAGGGTCAGGTCGCCGCGGCACGCAAGACCGGCGCCGACGCCGTGGGGCACGGGGCCACGGGCAAGGGCAACGACCAGGTGCGATTCGAGTTGACGTACATGGCCCTGGGGCCGGACCTGAAGATCATTGCGCCGTGGAAGGACAGGTCGTTTGAGTTGACAAGCCGTGAGGCCGCGGTTGAGTACGCGGCGAAGAAGGGCGTGCCGATCGCGCAGACGAAGAAGAATATCTACTCGCGCGACCGCAACCTGTGGCACTGCTCGCACGAGGGCGCGGAGATCGAGCACCCCGACCAGCGCGTCAGCGACGAGGTCTGGCTGATGACGGTGCCGCCGCACAAGGCCCCCGACAAGGCCGAGACGGTGACGGTGTCGTTCCGCATGGGCAACCCCGTCGCGGTGAACGGCAGGGAGATGCCCGGCGACACACTCATCGAAGCGCTGAATGAGATCGGGGGCCGGCACGCCGTCGGGCAGGTCGTCATGGTCGAGAACCGCCTCGTGGGGATGAAGTCGCGCGGGGCCTACGAGACTCCCGGCGGAACCATTCTCTATGAGGCGCACAAGGCGCTGGGTCAGTTGTGCATCGAGCGCGACACACTGCACTTCAAGCAGCAGGCCGCGATCCGCTACGCCGAACTGGTGTACTACGGGCAGTGGTTCCACCCGCTGCGGGAGGCGCTCCAAACGTTCGTGGACCACACGGAGCGGAATGTCACCGGCGTCGTGACCGTTGAACTGTTCAAGGGGCGTGCGACCGCTGTCTCGGCGACCGCCGAGAAGTCGCTGTACGACACCAAACTCGCTGGGTTTGCGATGGAGGGGTACGACGTGACCGCCGCGCGGGGGTTCATCGATCTCTTCGGCCTGCCCATGAAGTTCGCGGCGATGCAGTCGGGCGGGGCAAGAAGGAACTCAGAGCGAGCCGAGTGAGCAGAGAAGAAGCAGAGCAGAAGCAGAGCAGAAGCAGAGAAGACATTTGCACAGATGAGACAGATGTGGAACAGATGAACTGGATGAAGAAGGATCCGTCTTGATGAGTGTGCCCGTGCCTTTTTATATCTGTCCCATCCCTCTTTCATCTGTCGCATCTGTGTTCCTGTCTTGACCGGCCTTCTCTTCCTCTGCTCCACTCTGCTCCACTCTGCTCCC
>CAYMWG010000099.1:0-9238 GCA_964393765.1 uncultured Phycisphaeraceae bacterium | reverse complement strand
AACCAGCCCACCTCGATGATGAAGGGTTGAGCCTCGATTCCGTAGATGTTCAGGCGGGGCGATCCTCCGTGCAGGCCGGCCCCCACGTCCGGCCGACGCTCGTCCTTCAGGCCCACGATGTTGACCGGCTCGAAGTCGGCGTGCGTCGGGGCGTTGGTGACCAGTTCCAGCGCGATGCGCGTCGGCTCGCTCCGGTCGTAGGTTCCCGCGATCTCGGTATCGACGGCGTCGATCAGGTTCACCGCCATGTGCGCGGCAACGCGTGTGGCGAGTTCGGCGGATTCACCGTACGACAGGCCTCTCGAGGCAGGAATACTCACGCGGTCCCACGCATCGGGGAAACTCGTCTCGTCCGAATACGGCAGAAGCGCGTTGACATAGAAATCAAACACGGCCTGAATATCGCTGAGGCCGGGCGCGGTTCCTGCCCCGAGGTTCCTGTCGACCCGGCGGAGGAGTGCGATCCCATCGGTCTTGATCTCGAGGGCCGAGAGCGCTGCGGGGTTTACGCCCGCGGGGGTGGAAGTCAGCGGGCTGTCCATGATCGGACGCGCCCCGCTCGTGGTGGTCAGCAGGTGGCGGATGTCCGCGAACGCGCTGAGGATCGAGTTGGGCGTCGCCACCCCGCCCGAGACGGTTCGCCCCTGCATCTCGACGGATCGCGAGCGGTTCTCGCGGAGAACGCCGAAGTTGCGGTTCGCGTCCTCGCGTCCGCCCATTGTCCTCTCGAGCGTCGAGAAGTGATCGGAGTCGTTGACGTTGCCAAATACGCGGAGTTCGAGTTCATCGGGCATGCCGAAGGGCGCGCGGTACAGGCGAGAGTTCCCTGTTGCGGCCATGCGAGCTGACGAAGGGTCGGCTCCGAAGCCGTCGTACAACCGGGCGCGCGCAGCGCTGTCGAGGGGCGTGGGGTTCAACGGGTTGGGCGTCCCCTCGCTCGCGTTCCAGGCCAGCAGCGGCTCGCCCGGGTTCACGGCGTCGCCCGGAAGGACCGCGCCCGAGTCGATGGCGCGCCGGAGCGCGGCGTACGAGGTCTTGCCCGTGTCGATCGCGTCCTGGTCGAGGTAGGCGGTGTAGTCGGCGGGGGTTCCGGCGGTGGGCTGCTCGAAACTCGGGTAGCCGAACCACGTTGTGCCGCCGCCGAACTGGTAACTCATGTCGTAGGTCGTCAGGAAACGGCGGAGGTCGATATCGGCGGGCGTGAGTCCCGCGGGGCTGTGGACGGCCTGGCCGCTGGGATTCGTCGTCGCGTCAGGCTCATAGAGGAAGTCGCCGGCGGTGTTGACGTTGATGCGACCGGAGTTGTCGGTCGCGCGAACCGCGACGAAGAGGCGGTGGCGGCCCGACTGCGGGAGCACCCATCGCGGGAGCATGGGATCGAACGCGTCAACAAGTTCGATCCAGCGGGCATCGGCGAAGCCGTCCGCATCGGTATCGGCCCACTGGTTGTTGACGTGGTCGGCGTTGCTGGGAAGGAGGTCATCGACCATCGCGCGGAACGCGCGGTACTGGTTGTTGGTGAGGTTCGCCGGGTTGTTCCGCTCCGCGGCGGTGCTCACCGTAATGCCGGTGATGGTGTTGACGTTGGTGGGCGCATCGTTGTCATCGAGCATGGAGAGGCCGTCGCTCATCTGACCGGCGAGGATGCCGGGCTTGACGTTGAAGTTGCCCCGAAGATTGAAGAAGTTTACGAAACGACCATCGGGCGCGAAGTTGGAGATGGTGCGCCAACTCGGCGGCTCGGCGAAGTCGGCAAGCGTGATCGATCGCGCAGGGAGCGGCATGCCCGCGGGAACGATGTATTCTGGCTCGATTGGGGCGAGCCACGGATCGGAGGGACTGCGCGGGTCGGTGCCCCCGCCGGTCCACGCGCCGGCGTAACTGCCGCGGGGGTTGAACCGGGCCGCGCCCGTGCCGAGGAGACTGACGTCGGACACCAGCCAATCACTCGCACCCGGATAGTCGGTGGCCTCGCGCCGGATTATCCACTCGTCCGGCCCAGCGCCCGCGCCCGTTCGCTCCGCATAGGTAGAGAGCACATCGTCCGCGATCACGCTCGACAGGTAGTCGGCGATCAGCGAGGCGTGGTCATCGATGCGGGCGCTCCGCACCAGCGCAGCGCTGGCGGTGCGATCCGCCCGGCCGAGCGTGGTGTACGCAACGCCGATGATTGCCATGAGCGCAAGCACGGCCACCACCATCAGCAGCACGGAGCCGCGCTCGGCGGCGGCAGCGCGGACGGGCGTGCGGACGCGGGTGCTCGAACTGGACTGTGCGGATCGGTGGGCGGTCATCGGAAGGCTCCTTCCCATCCTCGGCGTTTGTGCCCGCCGCGGTGTGCGTGCGGGCGCAAATCGAAAGAACGAGGGCCAAAGACAGAGACAAGAACGAACAAGAAAACCAGGCGGACTCAGAAGCGATCGCGTTGCGCCTCGGGCATCTCGATAATGAACTGGAACGTCTGCTCGCGCAGCGGCTCGCTCGGATCGACAAGGCTCAGCGTGATCCGCAGCAGCGTCGGCCACGCCCAGGGGATCGTCTGCGGGTACGGGTGCGCCGATTCCGCGGCGGTTCCGGGGAACGTCGGGTCCAGGTAGCCGAAGCAGGAATAGAAGGGCTGACCGGCGAGGGGATTGGTCGTCGACGGGGGCGGGAAGTGGATGAGGTCCGGGTTGATTACTCGGAGGGTCGCCTGACCGTTGCGCAGCGCGATCCGCTGGCCGTACCGCTCATCAACATCCATTCCGTCGTAGGGGGTCGCCACGACAAGCGGGTCCGGATTGGCCGGACCGGCCATGCTCACAGGCTCCGCCACTCGCTCGATGCCGTGCCAGATGACCTGGCCGTAGCGGTCATCGCCGACATCCGGGTCCACCTTGCCGAAGGACCACTCAACGATGAACTCGGTGCAGTGGGGCACGAAGTTCGAGGCCGCGAGCATCATCTGGTCGGAGAGGTGCCAGGGCTCATCGGTCGGCCATGGCGCGCCGCCGGCGGCAACGCCCAGCAGGTTGGGCGGGGCCAGTTCGCATCGCATCCGGCGCTCGGTCTTGAGATCGAAGGGGTTGGGCCACGCCGCGGGGAGCGCGCCGAGCATCCACCGCTTCATGTTGCAGGTGACAGCGGCGGGCGTGTTCGTGAACGTGCCCGGAGCGGGGTCCTGCTGGAACGCGTACAGGTTGCCCGCGATGTCCACGGAGTCATCAGCCGCGGGGTTCCACGGCGGGATCGACGCGCCGGTGTTGTACTGCTGCGCATCGAGCACCACCTGGCGGATCTCATTGAGATCGGTCGTCGCGAGATCGATGATGCCGCTGGAGAACTGCGGGAGCACGTTCGGATCGTTATCGCGGACAAGTTCGGCATCGGTCGGAATGATGGCGGGTCCGAGGAGAGAGAGATTGCGGAAGATGCTCGCCGCGGCGGGCTGGAGGCCGACTTGGATGTCGTTGTCGGGGCGCTCGCCCGTTGCCGGTTCGGTCACTCCCGCCGGGAGCGGGCTTTGCGTCGTGGCGAGCGGGTCGGCGAGCGTGGTGACCTGGCGAAGGAGGATCCAGTCGGACGCATACTCGTTGGGACCACCAGAAGCGCCAAAGGATGACTGGTTGGTGTTGTCGGCGGAATGCAGATCAAGCAACGGAACCTGGCCCGAAGGATCGTTCCGCAGGCCGTGCCCGTAGTAGACCCTCGCGGCGGTGCCCGAGGCGGTACGAGCGGGGTGGATCGGGTCGCGCAGCGTCGAGAAGCGGCCGGAGGCGAAGAACATCAGTTGATCCACGCGGCGGGGGCGGCCGAACGCGGCACCCTGATCGGGCGCGAGCAGGACGTCGATCGGCGTCCCGGCGTTGTCCGTGGCGACGCGGTGGCTCATCACCATGAAGCCCTCTCGCGTCATCGACGCAACATCGTCGCGGATCTGCCGCTCCAGCAGCGAGGCATACTCGTTGAGGTTGCTCAGGCGGCGGCCGGCGCGCACCGTCTCGCCGGTGGAACTGAACACCTTGGCCAGGCCGATGGCGATGAGCGACACCGCGCCCACCGCGATGAGCACTTCGATGAGCGTGAAGCCGCTCAGGCGGACTTTGGGCGGAGAGTTCCGGCGGCTCATGGCAGCACCTCCATCACCGTCACGCCCGCGGGGACGTGCGCGGTAAACACAAACTGCACCACCCGCGGCCGGTTGGCCGGGGCCGACTGTGTCAGGTTCGCGCTGATCGGTGGGTTGATCCGCAGACGCGAGCGGTTGGCGTTCACCGGGTCAGCCTCGATGCCCTCGACCGTGTAGATGTTGCCCAGGTTGTCCACGAGGCGCTGGTTGGGCTGGGCCATCACGCGCCCGATCCCGTTGTTGTTCGTGACGTTCACGTTGTTGATGTACCTGCCCTCATCGTGCGGCGCGGTGCCGTTGTCCACAGTGAGGTCAAAGTCCGTACCGCGATCGGCGACAATCGGGATCGAATAGGCGAGGCCGCCCGAGCCGTCGGTGCCGTCGAGCGTGGGGAGCACGCTCCCGGTGAGTTTGCCGACCGGCAGCACCGTGCCCGCGAGCAGCGCCTCCATCAGCGTCTCACCGGCGGGCACACGGATTCGAGGATCGATGCGGCGGATGAAGATCGCAACCTGAAGCGGGTCGGCGATCGCATCGGTCGTGGTGTCAAAGTCTGGTGAGCGATGAACGGCGATGTCCCACACGAACTGCGGGCGGCCGCCATCGGCGCCGGCCGTCGGGTGGAGCCTGGACGCGAGAGGGAGCCGCACCGCGACGGGCGAGCCGGGGTCGCCCATCTCCGTCGCGCCCAGGGCGTCAACATCGGCCACGAGCCACTCGCCCATCTCGTAGTTGTCGCCGCTGCCCGAGTCCAGTTCGCTGTTCCCGGTCGACCTCCAGCGCCAGTTGGTCCATACGTCGCGCCCGGAGGGGCCGCCCGTCGGGAGCAGGGCATTCAGGTCCATCTGCGCGAGCGCGGCCTTGGCGTTGGCGGTGACAAGCACACCCTGGATGTTGTCCGTGCCGATGCGCTGCTCGCGCAGGACAACGGGGAAGAGCGCGCCAAGGCCGAGCAGGCCCAGCGCGAGGATGAGCACGGAGATAAGGATCTCGATGAGCGAGAACGCCGCGGCAGCGCGGAAGTGACGCGTGGGGCATGGTCGGGAATGGTTCATCACTGCACCTCCACGGACTGAAGTCCGCCGGTATAGCGGTCAATGGTGAAGACGCGGGCCTCGGGCGCGTCCTCGACCTGCCCGGAGCCGTCGAAGGCCTGGTGGGTCCCGTCGAGATTGGTATCGCCGATGATCCAGCGGTTGATGTCTCGCGTGAAGTTCGCGGGGTCGGCCCGCACGACATATTCCGGCGCATTCGAGGTGCCCGGAATGAACGGCCGGTAGAGACAGTCGGTGGTGCGGTCAACGCGGGCAGCGATGCCGGTCGCGAGTTTGACCTCCTCGTAGAGGGCCAGCTGGCTCACGGGTCGGGCGAGGACCATGTCGCTGCACTCCCAGCCCAGCAGGTCGCGCTGCTGCTGATCTGTGAGACTCCCGGCTCCCGCCCCCGGGGCATTCAGAACTCGCATCACAAACTTGAAGGCGTCATCCGTCTGGTCGGCGCGATGCGAGGCAAAGACCCCTGCGGTGCGCCAGTTGGCGTTCGGGCCGGGCACGAAGACGAGGCAGGTGTCCGCCGTGCCCATCTTCATGATCCCGCTCCCCGCTTGGAAACGCACCATGAACGTCTGGCGGTTGCCCCCGTCATAGCTCACGCTCGTGTCGTAGAAGGCGGTCTCCGGAAACACCCAGTTTCCCACGAACGAACTCATCGGGCGATTCGCCGACGGCTCGTACCACTGCGTCGAAGGGTCCGCCTGGGAGTCGGTCGAGTTGCCGATCGAGGTGGCATTGGGCGGCGCGAAGCCGCGGACCATCCAGCCGCGCGGCAGTTGCACGGACTCGTTCAGTCCCGTGGGCACAAAGATGTCGCGACGGACGGGGTTGTTTGCGCCGTCGCGGTCCTCGAGCGTGCCTGCCTTGACGAACACGCCCATGCTCAGACGCCCGCCAGGGGCGTAGAAGAACACCACCGCGCTGTCCTGGTCGCCGGTGGAGCGGATCGCGGCGTCCTTGCCCGCTCGCATGCCGGACTTGAGCATCGACTCGGCCAGCGCCGCCTCGGAACTGTTGATCATCGACTGGAAACTCGGAACCGCGATCAGCAGGATCGACGTGATGATGATGATGACCACCAGCATTTCGACGAGCGTGAAGGCACGGTTGAGGAATCGGGAGGTGTTCATCGTCCGACCTCCACGATGTTGTCCTTGACCGTGCTCGCGAGCGGGGCGGCATCAACCGCGCCGGTGACATTGCCACTGGTGGGAAGCGGACGCTTGTCGAAGCCGGAGGCCGCGACATCGGTCTGGCCATCGGGCCCGAGGCTGACGATCGCAAACTCCGCCCCGCGGAGTTCGGGGTTCGTCGCGGGGTCGCCAGCCGAACGCGGCACGAGGTACTGCGAGACCTGGCCGCCGGGGGGCGGGGCGAACTGCGGCTTCCACCGATAGTAACGGAGGGGCTGGCCCCAGCGGTCGGTCAGGGCGATGCGAGACGGTTCAGCCGCGGCGGGATAGACACCAAAGACGTGCTTCGGACCAGCGCGGCTGGGGTCATAGAGCGCATCGTGCGCCTTACCGCTCCGCTTGAACGTGCCGTCGCGGTTGGGCGTCGTGAGCCTGGGACCCGCTGCGCCGTCGAGGGGGGTCGGTGTTCCGCTCGCCTGCGGATTCGGGATGAGCGTGTCGAGCGCGCCCATCAAATACCACTGGAGCGAGTAGATGCTGTAACGCGGCGCATCAAGGTCCGAGCCGGCACCCGAAGCGAGGAACACATCGTCCCGCACATCCGGAATGCCCTGCGCATTGATGACGTTTCCCATCGTGTTGCCGTTGCCGTCAAGATGGTCGTCGATCAGCGGCGGGAGAAACCTGAAGTCCTCCTTGAACTTCACCACCGCCATCGAGAGCGAGCGGACCACCTCGCGCTCCGCCGCGATGCGCGATGAACTCACCGCCCGGCGGGCGGCGAGCAGCAGGATGCCCGCGAGCATGGCGATGATGGTGACAGTCATCGTCGCCTCAATGATGGTGAAACCGCGACGGCCCTTGGAAGTCGAAAAAAGGAAGTTGCTCACACCGCACCGCCCTGCTGGAGGGACTCGATCATGGCGACCAGCGGCAGGAACATGGCCACGACGATGGTGCCGACCACCACTCCCAGGAACACCATGAGCATGGGCTCGATGAGCGCGACCATCGCCGCGACGGCGACATCGACCTCTTCGTCGTAGTTGTCGGCGATCTTCATCAGCATGGCGTCGAGGTCGCCGGTCTCCTCGCCGACGTCGATCATGTTGACGACGATGGCGTCGCAGACCTTGCTCTCTCGCAGGGGGTTTGCAAAGGACTCGCCCTCGCGGATGGAGTCGTGGACCTTGGTGAGGGCCTTCTCAAAGACGTAGTTGCCCGAGGTGTCACGGGTGATGAGGACGGCTTCGAGGATGGGCACGCCCGCGGAGATCAGCGTGCCGAGGGTTCGCGTGAAGCGGGCGGTCACGCTCTTCTTTACCAAGCCGCCGAACACGGGCGTCCAGAGGATCGCGGTGTCCAGCGCGGCCCGACCGGGCGTGGCCTTGCGTGCGAACTTGATGAACACGATCATGAGGATGGGGGCCACAAGGATCCAGACCCAGCCGGGGATGGTCTGCCCGACCTTGTTGCCCGCGACCCAGCCCGAGACGTTGATCAACATGCGGGTCAGCGCGGGCAGGGCCACGCCGAAGTCGCGGAAAATCAGCTCAAACTTGGGGATGATGAACACCATGATGAACGTGACGATCGCCACGGCGACCACCACGACTACCGAGGGATAGACGATCGCGCCCTTGATCTTCCTCTTGAGGCGCTGGGCCTTTTCCATGAACTCGGCAAGGCGCTGGAGGATGATGTCCAGCACGCCGCCGACCTCACCTGCCGCGACCATCTTGGTGTAGAGTTTGTCGAACGCGGCGGGGTGCTTGGCCATCGCCTCCGACAGGCTTGAGCCGCCCTCAACGTCCTCGCACACATCGGTGAGGATGTTCTTGAGTTTGCCCGGGCGCTGCTGGCCCTCGAGGATCTGCAGCGACCGGAGCAGCGGAAGGCCCGCGTCCTGCAGGGTCGAGAGTTGGCGAGTGAAGAGCGTGAGTTTCTTGGGGGGCACGCGCCCGAAACTGAAGGACATCTCCTTCTTCTTCTTGGGCTTGGCCTGCACCTCACCCGCCTCGGGTCCGCCGGCCTTCTTGCCCTTCTGCTCGCGCACGGAGGTGGGGAAGAAGCCCTGCGACTTGATCCGCTGGACGGCTTCCTCGCTGGTCGTGGCATCGACGGAACCCTTCTGGGGCTTGCCGGCGGCGTTGAGCGCTTCATACTGGAACGTGGGCATGTGCAATACCTCCGGCTCGTCACCCTGTCAACCACCCTCTGTCGCGCAGCCTCGGCCCCGGCCGACGCCCATCAAACTCACGCCTCATCGGCGAGCGTCTCTCGGACGACCTCGTCAATGGTTGTCTGACCCTCGTAGATGGCCAGCAGGCCCGACTCGCGCAGCGTCCGCATCCCGCTCTTGCGGGCCAGGTCGCGCAGCACGTTGGTCGAGGCCTTCTTCATAATCAACTCCCGGAGTTGATCGTTCATCTGCATGATCTCGAACAGGGCCATACGCCCCTTGTAGCCGGACTTGAGGCAATGCTCGCAGCCCCGGCCGCGGAAGAGTTGCCTGCCGCGGATGTCCTCGGGCAGCAGGCCCAGTTCCATCAACTCCTCTTCCTTGGGCTCGTAGCGCTCCTTGCACTTGGGGCATATGGTGCGGACGAGGCGCTGGGCGACGATCCCTTCGAGCGTCGCCGTCAGGAGGAACGTCTCGATGCCCAGGTCGACCAGGCGGAGAATGGAACTGGGGGCGTCGTTGGTGTGCAGCGTCGTGAGAACCAGGTGGCCCGTGAGCGATGCCTGCACGGCAATGATGCCCGTCTCCAGGTCGCGGATCTCGCCCACGAGGATCACGTCGGGGTCCTGCCGCAAAATGGCTCGCAGGCAGTTGGCGAACGTGTTTCCGATCGTGGCGTCGATCGGCACCTGGATGATTCCGTCGATGTCGTATTCGATCGGGTCTTCGGTCGTGATGAGCTTGTCGTCCATCACGTTCAATT
>CAYMWG010000098.1:3927-9286 GCA_964393765.1 uncultured Phycisphaeraceae bacterium | reverse complement strand
CGATCCTGAGCCTGTACAAGCCGAATGCCGACCTGCTGATTCTCGACGGCATCCCCCGCAACCCGTCGCAGGCGGTGATGATGAAGCGGCACATCAAGGTGCTCAAGATCATCCACCTCGTGTGTCACGACAAGGAAAAGATGATCGAGCGGTTGCAGCGCCGCGCTCTGAAGGAGAACCGCTTCGACGATGCCAAGGTCGAGGTGATCCGCCGACGCTGGCAGGTGTACGAGGAAGAGACCTACCCGGTGCTGGAGTGCTACCCGGCGAACGTGATCGCGGAGGTCGATGCGATCGGCTCGCCCGCGCGCGTCCTGCAGCATGTCCTCGAGCATCTTGTGCCGGTACAGGAAACCCACTTCCGCAACCCGATCACGGGCGAGGGACCGCCGTAGGCTGCTCTGCACTACATGGCGCTTCCGAGGCCCATGCATCGCCGCCACGCGCTCACCTGACCGTAGTGGCTCATCACATGCGAGCCGAGCAAGAAGTTCGCGAGCGCGCCGATAGTGGGAAACATCTCCTTCATCCGGCCTTCCCCCGGGTTGGGCTGGGTGAGTTCTTCGTCCGTTGCGGCGGCGATGAGCGCGATAGCGGCCTCGTACGCGCCCTTGTGGAACTCCACGACCTTGGCCATGGGCGGGTAGATCGTCCCCTGCGGGTCGTCCCTGCACTCGACACCGGCCTTGAAGAGCGCCTCCCAGCCCTCGGGCGGGGCGGTGACGCCCACGGGCCGGCCGAGCATGGTCATCAGGCGGTGCGGATAGATCGCGAGGTGCCCAAAGACAAATGCCGGATGGTTGGTCTGGATCACCTTGCCGCCCGGTGAAGGAAAGCGGGCGAAGGCCGCGGGCGTCACATCCTTGAGCAGCATCTCGCCGTAGCGGAGGGACATGCTGCCGGCCGGGACGATTGAGTTGGCGATGTTGCCCAATGGATCACTCCGGAAAAATGGTCGGTTTGCGATTGACACGATCGTAGTCCGGGCCGTTGTGCCGCTGCACGGCGACCCCCGGCTACCGAAGTTCAGCCCCGCGGGTTGGCGGAGAAACCCATTCCTCCGCGATCCGCAGCGCATTCCGGGTCCTCCTGCTTTCCATGCCTTGTCCAAGAAAGCCCGACATCTCGCGACCTTGCCGGGGGATTGTCCCCGCCCTACTATTGGGGCTTACGGCCGTGTTCGCCGGCTGTGTGTCGGGGTCCGTGGAGGTCACGGACGAGGCACATCTGACTTTTTTCCGCCGCGATGGATGGTTTCCGTCGCCACACACAAGCGCCCTAGATGGCGGCGCGTCGGACGTGGGTTCCGCCCATGTCTGCCGAGCCTTTGTGCCGCCGGTGTCGCTGAAAGGATCGTGGAACATGTCGACCTCACTTGTGCAGGACTTGATTGAAGCGGGCATCCACTTCGGCCAGCGGTCGTCGAACTGGAACCCGAAGATGGCACCGTACATTTACGGGAAGCGCAACAACATCCACATCATCGACATCAAGGAGACCATCAAGGGTCTCCTGCTTGCCAAGCGGTTCATCGCCAAGACGGTGGCCGACGGCAAGGACGTGTGCTTTGTCGGGACCAAGCGGCAGGCGCGCGCGGTGATCGAGCAGCGCGTCGCGGAGGCGAAGATGCACTTCGTCACCGAGCGCTGGCTGGGCGGCACGCTGACGAACTTCCGCACCATCCGCTCGCGTCTGCGCCGGCTTGAGGAACTCGACGGCATCGCGACCGCCGACAACTTCGCGAGTTACTCAAAGAAGATGGAGAGCCAACTCAAGCGCGAGCGGGCGAAGATCCACAGGAACCTCTCGGGCATCCGCGGCATGGAAAAACTTCCCGGCGCAATCGTGGTGATCGACACCAAGCAGGAGGTCACCGCGCTGCGCGAGGCCAAGAAGCTGGGCATCCCGACGATCTGCCTGATCGACACCGATGGCGACCCGGAGATGGCGGACATCCCCATCCCCGGCAATGACGATTCGATGCGGTCCATCGACGTGGTGGTGCGAGAACTATGCATCGCCGTGGCCGAGGGACGCCAGAACCGCGAACTGTCGCGCGAGCAGACGGGCCGGCCGACAAACGAGGGCGATGCGGGCCAGAACGGGCCGCGGCGGTCGCGGAGGACGCAGTTCCGTGCGGACGATGCGGGCGCTCCGACGGCTGGCGGCGAGACTGGACTCGGCGGCGGTGGCGAGGCGGTTCGCCCGGTCGAGGCGGCTGGTGCCAAGCAGGGCTGAGCGGCGTGATCGCGTGGTGTCGGCAATACCAGAGTCAATGAGCATCCGCCGCAGCGCGACGGGTGCGCAGAGTTCAAGGACCACGCCGCCTCGGATCGGCGGGGTACCCCAAGGCGAGGGATTTATGAGCAACGTTGAGATCAATGCCAAGGACGTGATGAAACTCCGCAACGAGACGGGGCTCTCGATGATGGAGTGCAAGAGGGCGCTGGCCGAGGTCGGCGGCAACTTTGAGAAGGCCACGGACCTGCTTCGCAAGACCATGAAGGGGAAGATGGACGCGAAGACCGATCGCGCTGCGGGCGAGGGCCGGATCGCGGTGGCGGTGAACGAGGCGTCGGGCGTCGCGTCGATCGTCGAGGTCCGCTGCGAGACGGATTTCACGGCCAAGAACCCGCAGTTCATCGCAACGGTGCAGAAGATCGCGGACGCGGCGATCTTCCAGACGACCGGGCCGGTGGCGTCGTTTGCTGATGCACAGAAGTTGATCGACGACTTGCGGATCTCGACCGGCGAGAACTGCTCGTTCTCGCGCGGGCACAAACTCAGCGGAGCGACGGGAACGACGGCCTACGGGACGTATGTGCATCACGACGGCAAGACCGGCGTGCTGCTGCAGGCGGAGGGGTCGATCGCCGATGGCACGATGCGTGACATCTGCATGCACATCACCGCGACGCTGCGCAAGCCGCTGGGCGTGACGGCCAAGGACATCCCGGCGGAGGTGGTCGAGCGGGAGCGGAAGTTCCGGCTCGAGCAGTCGATGGAATCGGGCAAGCCCAAGGAGATCGCGGAGAAGATGGTTGAGGGCGGGATGCGCAAGTTCTATGAAGAGGTAGCGCTGATGGAGCAGCCGTTCATCCGCGATGAGACCAAGAAGATCAAGGATATTGTGGGGCCGAAGGCGAACATCCTCGCGTTCCTGCGGTGGCAGGTGGGCGAGTCGCACTGATTTGTGAATCGGACGATGGGATCATTGATCGCCCTGGCCCATGGCCGGGGCGTTTTTCTGCGCAGCGCGGCGGCAGTGAGCCAGGGCGGGGCGCGATGCCGCGGCGGCGATGTTGCGGAGGAGCCGTTGGCGGCGGGCATCGGATGCGCCGAGTTCGTCGGCAGGGTGAGCGATGCGCAGCGAGGGACTCTCGCTATCTTCTTCAACTTCGAGGAGGCCCCAGCCGGGTGGGAGTTCGTCCTTCGCGATGAGCGCGCATGGAGCGGCGATGTACAACTGGTCGGCCAGGCGGTAGCGTGAGAGCAGCCAGAACTTCGTTTGGCCGTGGATCGCCTCATCGAGCAGACGGAGTTCGAGCATGACCTTGCGATAGGACGCGAGACGGCTGCGGTCGAACTCCCAGACTTCCATGTCTCGGAAGAGCGACGAACCGGTGCGGCGGAGTTCGGGCTCGGCGACTCGGATGATGCGGTCCTCGAGGCATCGGCGGGCATCGTCGAGTTCGCGCCGGCGTGCGAGCAGCAGCGGTGTCTGGCGGGAGTCGCGGAGGAAGTCGGCACGCGACTGCTTGCACTCGATGATGATCGTGCGGGGGGTGTCGCCACGCCGGAAGAGGTCGGGCACGAGCGATGGACGGGACTCTCGGGGGAGCGGATCCTGGTACGCGGCGGCGTCGATCCGGAAGCGGGAGATGGGGCAGCGGACCTCGCAGGCCGCGGCAGTGCAGCCTCCGGCGAGCATGGCCGCGACCGAGGCCAGGCGGAGTTTGAGGTGGGCCGGGGTTTCCATGGGGGGCTGATTATTGGCAAATCTGGCGTGGAGTCGTTGACGAATCCTCCCGGCAAGCACTGTTGCGGGTATCTTTGAGTGTGTGGGAACGGCGGGGATTCACGATTGCAGAAGGCAGATGTGGGGCGATATGCTTGAACGCGCGCACTCTTGTATGACGATGCAGCCTAGTGGCAACCCCGGCACGAGCAACTCCAAGGTGGAGATCGCGGCGGGTCCGTTCCGCGTACTCGTGGCGGACGATGAGATGCTGGTGGCGACGGGCATCGCGGCATCGCTGAGGGACCTCGGGCACACGGTGGTGGCGATGGTGGCGGACGGTGAGGCGGCTGTCCGCGCTGCACGCGAGCACCGACCGGACATGGCGATGCTGGATGTCCGCATGCCGCGGATGGACGGGATCGACGCGGCGGCGGCGATCTCGGAGGAACTGGGGATACCCAGTGTCATCGTGTCGGCATACTCGGACCCGGACCACATCCGGCGGATGCACGCGAGGCCGGAGGTTTCGGGCGTGTATGGGTACCTGCTCAAGCCGGTGAGCGCGGAGGAACTGCGGGTGGCCATCGCGGTGTGCTCGCAGCGCGCGGCGGTGGACGCGTTCCGCAAGGACCGGATCGATCAACTCGAGACGAACCTGGCGAATCGAAGGATCGTGGAGCAGGCAAAGTGGCTGCTGGTCGAGAAGCACAAACTCAACGAGGCGCAGGCGCACGACCGGCTGCAGCGCGCTGCTCGCGATCGGCGGCAGGCACTGGTTGAAGTGGCGCAGGGGGTGATCAATACGGGGGCGGTGCCGTAAGGGAGTAGGCGGGCCTAGACAGGGAAGTTCGCTTGCCCCCCTCTGTCGCCGTTGGCTACTTCTCCCCCATCGGGGATGGGGGAGAGGGCAGCGGGCTGGCTATCGCGCGCTGAGTTTGTTCTCTGTCTTGACGCCCAGGTGGCGAACGAGGAAGGACCACATGTCCGCGGCCTCCTCGATGCGCTTGGTGGTGGGCTTGCCTGCACCGTGCCCGGCGCGGACCTCGATGCGGATGAGCATGGGGTTCGGGCAGCCCTGGGCTTCCTGCGCGGCGGCCGCGAACTTGAACGAATGTGCGGGGTAGACGCGGTCGTCGTGGTCGCCGGTGGTGATCATCGTGGGCGGGTAGCAGGTGCCTTTCTTGAGATTGTGGTAGGGGGAATAGGCGCGGAGGGCCTTGAACTGGTCGGCGTCCTCAACCGAGCCGTAGTCGGCGGTCCAGAAGCGGCCGACGGTCCAGGTGTGGAACTTGAGCATGTCCATGACGCCGACGGCGGGCAGGCACGCGCCGAAGAGTTCGGGACGCTGGGTCATGCACGCGCCGACAAGGAGGCCGCCATTGGAGCCGCCCTGGATGG
>CAYMWG010000098.1:0-3917 GCA_964393765.1 uncultured Phycisphaeraceae bacterium | reverse complement strand
GTATAGCCGGCCTTGACGAGGTGCTCGGCCGCGCCGATGAAGTCGTCAAAGACGTTCTGCTTGGTGAGTTTGGTTCCGGCGAGGTGCCAGTCTCGCCCGTACTCGCCGCCGCCGCGGAGGTTGGGGACAGCGTAGATGCCGCCCATCTCCAGCCAACCAAGGACGGCCGGGCTGAAGGAGGGGGTGAGGGGGATGTTGAACCCGCCATAGCCGTAGAGAAGCGTGGGGGCATCGCCGGAGGGCGTCATGCCCTTGCGGTGGGTGATGAACATCGGGACCTTGGTGCCGTCCTTGGAGTTGTAGAAGACCTGCTTGGTGGTGTAGTCGTCGGGGTTGAACTTGACCTTGGGTGACTTGAACAGCGTGGACTGGCCGGAGGCGACGTCGTAGCGATAGGACGCGCCGGGATTGGTGTAGGAGGTGAAGGAGTAGAAGGTCTCCTTGTCGGTGCGCTTGCCGCCGAAGCCGCCAGCGCTGCCGATTCCGGGGAGATCGACATCGCGGACGTGCTTGCCGTGCAGGTCGAAGACCTTGACGGCGCTCTTGGCGTCCTGCAGGTATTGCACAATGAGGTGGTCGGCGACGCAGGAGACGCTGGTGATCGCGTCCTTGGATTCGGGGATGAGCGTGACCCAGTCGGCCTTGGCGGGGTGGTTGATGTTGACAGCGACGACCTTCTTGCGGGGCGAGCCGTCGTCGGTCACGAACCAGAAGGTGTCGCCGTCGTGGTCGATGAAGCTGTACTGGGCGTCGAGCGTGTCGAACAGGGGGGTGAGTTTGAGCTGCCCTCGCGCGTGCGGATCGGCCTTGCGGAGGTCTATGTAGGAGACGTTGTCGTTGACGTTCCCGACCTTGCTCAACGACATGAGGATGAACTGGCCGCTGTCGGTGTACCCTGCGCCGTAGGACCACTCCTTTTGGCCGGGCATCTCGAAGATGACCGTGTCCTCGCCCTGGGGGTTGCCGACGCGGTGGATGCAGACCTGCGGCGCCTCGTCGGAGGCCTTGAGCGACTCGCCCGCGGCGGGCTCCTTGTAGCGGTTGTAGATGAAGTTGCTGCCGTCCTTGCTCCACGATGCGCCGCTGAACTTGGACCAGCGGATCTCATCGGGGAGGTCCTTGCCCGTGGCGAGGTCGCGGATGTGCCAGGTGCGCCAGTCGCTGCCGGCATCAGAGATCGCGTACGCCCAGTAGCGGCCACATGGTGAGGGCGATGCCCCGCCGAGCGCGGCGGTGCCGTCCTCGGTGAGCTTGTTGGGGTCGAGCAGGACCTCGGCCTCGCCGTCGAGCTTCTTGGTCATGTAGACCACGCTCTGCTTCTGCAGGCCGGTGTTGCGCGAGTAGTAGTAACGCCCGGCCTCCTGGCTGGGGGTGCTGAAGCGCTCGTAGTCCCAGAGTTCGGTGAGGCGGCTGCGGATCGAGTCGCGATAGGGGAGCGTTTCGAGGTATGAGAAGGTGAGTTTGTTCTGCTCGGTGATCCACGCCTCGACCTTGGGCCACACCGTGGAGTCGGGGGTGTCGGCTTCTTCGAGCCAGGCGAAGGGGTCCTGCACAACGGTGCCGTGGTAGGTGTCGGCGTGCTCGACCCGCTCGGTCTTGGGGTAGACGATCAGGGCGGGGGGCTGCTGGGCCGCGGCGGGCGCGGCGGTGTCGGGGCCGGCGGCGAAGGCCGCGGCGGAGCTGGCAAGGGCGGTGAGCAGGCTGATGGTGTGGGCGGCGGAAACGCGGCGCATCGTGTGGGTCTCCGGAGGCGGCGGGGGTGCTGGGACGGTACGCTGGGCGGATGGTATCGCGGGGGACGGTTCCATGGGTTTATACAGGGAGGATGCACACGCGCCGCAGGGTCGCCACGGGCCATTCGTGAAGCGGCGCGGTAGGATGTGCGGATGCAGCGACGGCGGGCGGCTCGAAAGGTGATGAAGTGGGCGAGCGCGGCGGCGTTCGTGCTGATGCTGGCGGTGTGGGTCGGGAGTGGGTTGTTGGATTGCTGGTGGCTCGGCCCACGTGGCGGCTTGAACGTCGGTCGGGGAAGCATCACGATTGGAAATATGGGATCTCTTTACGCCTTCCAGCCAGGCTTGACGGTTTTCGTTCCCGGCGGGTTCAAGCTTCGGTGGGGAATCGATTGGGACCTCAACGCAGGGGCGACGATCAAGTGAGTGCGGGTGCCGTTATGGCTGCCAATGTTGGGTTGTTTTGCGTTGGCCTACTGCTGGTGGAGGTGGGATGTAGTCGCAACTCGGCGCGAGCGCGTTGGCCTGTGCAGGAAGTGCGGGTATGACCGAGCGGGGCTGGGGCCGGGGGCGCTGTGCCCGGAGTGTGGGGCGAAATCGGACGATGTGCGTTGAGCCGGCACGGAGTGCCGGCCCACCAAAGACGGCACCTCCCGGTGGCAACTACACCAACGGCGTCTGGCCCGGCATGGCCACCGCATGCACCGGCATGGGCCCGAACTCAAGAGAGGGCGGCATAAGGTCGAGCGACGAAGCCATCATCATGTCCCACGTCACGGTCTTGCCCGTGTACGCGGCCATGCGGCCCATGACGGCGGTCATGGTGGACTCGGCGACGTTCTGGGCCTCGTTGATCGGCTTGCCGGACGTGATGGCGTTGACGAGCGCGACGTGTTCCTGCACATACGGGTTGTTGTGAATGCCGGAAAACTTCCAGGCATTGCTGCCGCTGATCTGTGCGCGGCCGGAACTGGTGGTCATCACGCCATCCGTGCCGTGGACGATCTCCTCGACGCGCGAGTCGCAGCCGTCGATCTGGCGGCTGAAACTGTGGAGCGTCTGGCCGCCTGGGTACTCGTACTCAACGGCGAAGTGGTCGTTGACGTGGCCGAAGGCGGATGAGGTTCGGCACTGGCGGCCGCCCATCGCCCAGCAGGAGGTCGGGTGCGTGCCGACGGCCCAGTTGATCACATCAAGATTGTGGACGTGCTGCTCGACGATGTGGTCGCCCGAGAGCCAGGTGAAGTACAGCCAGTTTCGGAGTTGCCACTCGACGTCGGACCATTCGGGCTGGCGCGGGTTCATCCACAGGCCGCCCTGGTTCCAGTAGCAGCGGGCGGAGACGATGCGGCCGATCGCGCCGTCTTTGATGCGCTGCATGGCATCGAGGTAGCAGGTTTCGTGGCGGCGCTGCGTTCCGGCCACGATGCACAGACCGCGGGATTTGGCTTCCTCGCCCGCGGCCATGACGCGCCGGATGCCGACAGGGTCGACGCCGACGGGCTTCTCGATGAAGAGGTGCTTGCCCGCGCGGATGGCGGCCTCGACCTGCATCGGGCGGAAACCGGGCGGGGAGGCGAGTATGACGATGTCGATCTCTTTGTGCTCGAGCAGTTTCCGGTAGCCGTCAAAGCCGGAGTAGCAGCGGTCTTCGGGGACCTGCGCGCGAGAGGCGTACTCGGTATCGAGTCCGGCGAGGCCTGATCGGCAACTGGCGGTGCGCTCGGGGAGGACATCGGAGAGCGCCCAGATTTCGACATTGGGAGAGGCTTCGAGGATGTTCGCGGCTGCGCCGGTGCCGCGGCCGCCGCAGCCGATGACGCCGACCTTGAGACGGCCAAGGCCGAGGTGGACGCCGGAGCGGGCAAACGCGGGAAGGGTTGCGGCCCCGATGGCGGCGAGCGTGGAAGAGAGTACGAAGCCGCGGCGGGAGAGGCCGGTGATTGGGGAAGTATCAGCAGGGGCCATTGCGGTGTTCTCCGGGATCGTGGGGATCGTGCGGTGAGAGCGGAAAGACTACCGCGCTGCGGGTCAGAATGCACACGGGTAGTTGTGGATTAGGAGTGGATGAAGGGCGAGGGTCGGCAGGAGATGTGGCGATGCACGTCAGAACCGGCACGGAGTGCCGGGCCACCAAAACCAGAGGTCAGATCGCGGCACGGAGGGCGAGCATCTGCTCGGGGG
>CAYMWG010000097.1:0-9393 GCA_964393765.1 uncultured Phycisphaeraceae bacterium | reverse complement strand
AACGCCTGCTCCGCCGTGTCGATGGCGCGGGCGAGCGCTGCGGCCTTGTTGACCGTCTCCTGATACTCCGCCTCGGCCTCCGAATCGGCGACGATCCCGCCCGACGCCTGCAGGTGGTACGTCCAGATTCCCGCCGCGCGCATGGCCGTTGGCACCACCATCGTCCGCAGCGCCAGCGCGATGTCCATGTCGCCGTCGAGGGAGATGTAGCCCATGCCTCCGCCATAAGGGCCGCGACGGACGGGCTCAAGTTCATCAATGATCTGCATGGCGCGGATCTTGGGCGCGCCGGAGATGGTGCCGACGGGGAGGGTGGCGCGGAGCGCATCCCAGCAGTCGAGGCCGGGCCGGAGTTGGCCGGTGACGGTCGAACTGATGTGCATGACGTGCGAGTAGCGCTCGATGGCCATGACCGCGGGGAGTTCGATCGTGCCGGGGATGCAGACCTTGCCGACATCGTTGCGCCCCAGATCGACGAGCATGATGTGCTCAGCGCGTTCCTTGGGGTCGGCGAGGAGTTCGCGCTCCAGCGCGAGGTCCTCGGCGGGTGTCAGGCCGCGCCGGCGTGTGCCGGCGAGGGGGCGGCTGGTGAGGACTTTGGGTAGGTCGTCGCTGCGCGCCGACCCCCCGGCACTGAGTGCCGGGCCACCCAGAACACGCACACGGCAGAGAATCTCGGGGCTGGAGGCGACGAGGATGCAGCCCCGAGCCTGCATGTAGACCATATACGGGCTGGGATTCACGGCGCGCAACGCGCGGTAAACGTCGAAGGGGTCGGCCGCGGATTGTCGCTCGAAGCGCTGGCCGAGCACGACCTGGAAGATGTCGCCGGCACGGATGTACTCCTTGGCCTTGGCGAGCATGGCGCTGTGCTGCTCGCGGGTGAGGTTCGAGGACAATGCCGTCGGCGCAGCAGCGCAAACAGGGAGAGCGAAGGATGCTTGGGAAGTGGGGGGGGCAGGCGGCTCCATGCGCCCCGAGGGCAGCGGCTTGGTGTGCGCCTGGAGTTCACGGGCGAGCGACTCGATGGCCTCGACCGCGCGTCCGTACGCAACGGTGATCGCCTCGAGCGAGTCACCAAGGGCGACCTCCACCAAGCGCACGATGTACACCAGTTTGGCGACATGATCGAAGACCACGACGCCGTCGTACAGTCCCCAGTGCATGTCGGGCAGGTGGCGGTCATCGGTCGGGGCGTTGCGCGAATCGAGTTTCTCAGGCTCGGCGTAGCGCACGGTTTCGTACCCCGCAAAGCCGACCCAGCCGCCAAGGAAGCACGCCGGGAGCAATGGGCTGGGACCGGGCGTGATGGGCGGCATGACCAGCCGCACAGCGCGGGTGATGCGGCGCGGAACTTCCAGCGGGTCGGGCTCGGTGGTGCGCGTGCGATGGCCCGGTCTTCCGGTCAGACGGTGGTCGATGATCTCGACCTCGTGCCCGCGCGCGATGACCTCCAGTGCCGGTTGTGCGCCGAGGATCGAGTGGCGGCCCTGGCGCTCGCCTCCCTCGACGGATTCCAGCAGGAACGAGGGGGCGTCTCGCTCATCCGGGGCGACAAGTCGGCGGTAGGCAAGGACGGGCGTAACCTGATCGTCGAGCAGGCGGAGGGCGATCGGGAGCGCGACGCGTCCCGACGGTGCCGAAACATGGACGGAACGGTCGGAGCGCGACTCGCGCTCCACGATTTCCAGGAACTGTTCCAGTCGGGGCCAGGGCATGTTCGTACGTCCGATGAATACAGGCGGGTGACGGGATGCGAGAATCGGTCGGCGGTAGATCAAAGGCACAAGGGAAACCCAGCGATGCAGTCAACTCGCGCGAACGTCTCCGCCCGATTATCGGCGGTTCTCGCGTTGGCATTGACAGCCATGGCCGCTGGACAGCGACTGCCCGAGCCGACGCCTCCAGAATCGTCGCCGATTCGAGCCGAGGACCTGCCGCCGCCGATCCGTCTGGGCGCGAGGGTGGCGACCGTGCGTGCGCAAATCCCGGTTATCAGCGCGGTTGTGCTGGTCCCAGACTCGGCGGCATACATCACCGCGGTCGGGAGTTGGACACTCGGGGCGCGGTTCCCGGTGCTGATCGATGACGGTTCGTGGGGAGCGAAAGAGTCCATTGCGCGGTTTGCCCGCGCATTCAAGCCCGAGCGCGTGGTGCGATTCAGCGGAGGCGCGGCCTTGCCCGAGGGCGAGGGGGCACTCAGGGCGGCGGTCGAAGGGGCGGCTAGCGCGGCGTGGGAGTGCGCCGAACCGGGGAAACTCGCCGAGCATTGGAAGAAGATGGGGTTCGCGCCCCCGGGTGTCGTGGTCGCGCACCCATCCGACCCAGCGTGGACGGGCGCGCTCGCGCTCGCGGCCGGGCACGGGCAGCCCCTCGTCTGGCTCAACGCACGCCCGTTCGGAACGGGCCTTGCGGACTGGTACCCGGCCGAGAAACTCGACGAACTCACGGTCGCGCTCCAGACCGAACTCGGGAAGATGCCTTGGAAGTGGGACGAGATCGGCGACGAGATCGACGCGGTGACTCTGTGTCAGAACGGACCGGTCAAGGTCACCGTGGGGGCCGTTTCGCAGACCACCACCTATGCCGTGAGCGACGCGCTGGGCCGTTCGCCCGGCGTGCTCGCCCTTACCGCACGCGACCCGAAGCTCGCAGCGCGCTGGGCGTGGGCAGGGCAGGTCATTGGGAACGAGTCGCAGGCGGCGTATGTGGCGATGTGCTCGCTCTTCCTCTCGCCCGAGCGGGCGTGGCTGTTTGACGGGTACGAAGATTCGCCGCCCTGGAACGGGTGGGACGCGACGCCCGCGGCATCCTTGCTGCAAAGAGCAGGTATTCCAGCGCTGCTCGACGACGGCGCGCGGCAGGGCATTGAGGACTGGCGGAAACGCGGCGCGGGCAGGCCGCGTGGAGGCGACCCGGGTGTTGAGGCACGCCGCGGATTGGCCGGTAGCCTGCTGGCGAATCGGCGCGGGGTGGAGGCTTCCCTGATATTTGTCAACACATCAGGAAATGCGGAGTTCTTTGATTTGAAGCCCGGCCAGGGCAGGCCCGACGATGTGCCGGTGCTGAGCATCCCCGCGGCGGTCCACTTCGTGCATTCATGGTCGGCCACAAGCCCCGGCAATCGCGACACCGTGGGCGGCCGATGGCTGGAGCGAGGAGCATTCGCGTACATGGGCTCGGTGTACGAGCCGTACTTGCAGGCATTCGTCCCCACGTCCCTGGTATCGCAACGTCTTCTGGTCGCCGCGCCGTTCGGGGCGGCGGTGAGGCTTGAGAACGCCGAGCCGTGGAAGGTCGCGGTGATCGGCGACCCGCTGTATGTGGTGGCGCGTCCGGTGTCGCGCGCGGCCGTCCCTCTGCCGGGGGCGCTTTCGCAAGCAACATCCATTGCCGATGACCTTTCCGGGCAACTCCGGTCGCGCGACTTTGCCGCGGCGGTCAACACGATGCGGCTCCTGGGGCGCGACCAGGAGGCGGCGCGCCTTCTGGGGGCGATCATCAAGGACCAGCCCGATGCGCTTACCGCGGAGGTCGCGCTCGCGGGCCTTGGCGCGGCGTTCTTTGAACTGGAGCCGGGTCTGTTCGCGCGGGTGTACGCCGCAGCGCTCCCACGCATTCTTGGGGACGAAACGCTCGCGGCGTGCAAGGACTTCCTCTGGCACGCGACCTTCACGCGCGGCACCGACCTGACGCCTCTGGAGACGGACCTGCTGTCACAGAGCCTGCGCCCCGGGTGTCTGGCGCGCGACGCCGCGGAGGCGGCGCGTGCGGTCTATCGCACCCGAGGCCCGGAGGCCGCCGCGGCGTTGATCGCCCGCGCGAAGTCGATGGCCGCCGATGAAGCGATGCGAGCCGAAATTGCAAAGTGGGCGCCGTGAGGAGGTACCATCGCTCATGAAGATCGCTGACCTGGTCGCCGCAATGGAGCGCATCGCCCCGCCCGACCTTGCCGAATCGTGGGACAACGTAGGCCTGCTGATAGGTGCGCACGATGCGCTGCTCGCGGGGCCGCTGCTGCTGACGATCGACCTGACGGAGGCGGTGGCGGCGGAGGCCGCGCGCCTGAAGTGTGGCGCGGTGGTCGCCTATCACCCGCCCATCTTCGAGGCGGTGAAGCGCCTCACCGATGAGACGGAGACCGGCCGGGTGGCCCTGCAACTCATCGGCGCGGGGGTGGCCGTCTACTCGCCGCACACCGCGCTCGATGGTGCTCCGGGCGGAATGGCGGACTGGCTGGCCGAGGGCCTGCTGGGGCCGAGTGATGTGGGGTCGGGGGGCGGCGGCGATCGGCGGGCGCTGCGGGCGCACGCGTCGCTCGCGCCGACGCAGGAACTCAAAGTGGTCACGTTCGTGCCGATGGAGAAACTCGATGATGTCCGCAAGGCGATGGCGTCGGCGGGCGCGGGGATTATCGGCGGTTACGAGGTGTGCTCCTTCAGCACTACCGGGCACGGTACCTTCCTCGGCAGCGCAGGAACACAGCCGGCGGTCGGTGCCGCGGGAAATCTGGAGTCGGTGGCGGAGCAACGCCTGGAGATGGTGTGCTCGCGCCGCGCGCTGGCGCTGACGATCCAGACGCTCCGGCAGTTTCACCCGTACGAGGAGCCCGCGATCGACGTGTACGAGCTGGTTGCGCGACCGACGCGCGCAGTCGGGGCGGGCCGCAAGATCGCCCTGGACAACGGCGCGACCATCGATGAACTCGCGGTGCGCCTCAAGGCCCACCTGGACGTGAAGGTCCTGCAGGTGGCCATGGGACCCCGGACCGGCGACACGCCCATCGAGCGCATCGGCGTGTGCCCGGGCGCGGGCGGCTCGCTCGTCCCGCTCGCGCTCGAGGCCGATTGCCAACTGTTTGTCACCGGCGAGATGCGGCACCACGAGATCCGGCAAGCCGTCGCCGCCGGCCTGAGCGTGATGCTCGCGGGGCATACCCAGACCGAGCGGCCGTACCTGCGGCTGCTCGCGCCGCGCCTGCGCAAGGAACTCGGTGGCCACCCGGTGCTGGTGAGCGCGGAGGACCGGGAGCCGTGGGTTTCAAGGTAGCGGGCGGCCGGCCTTTCGCAAACGTCAGCCCGCCTTTCGCCGCGCCGGGAGAACCTCGCGCTGTCCATCCAGCACGCCGCGGACGGAGAGATCGAGGTCCAGGTCGGGCCAATGAAACCCGATACCGCGGCTGACCTTCCGCCAGTTGTCGCGCTGCGCCGGCCTTGCGCGCGCGAGCGTCGGGAAGAAGGAAACAGGAACGGAGTGCAGCCGACCATCGTGGAGAACGAGGGTAAGGAACACCTTGCCCGTGCGGCGTTCAAACCGGACTGACTTGGCAAGGTTGTTCGGCAACTCGGATTGCATACGTTACTGACCGAGTGACAGGCCAGACGCCTGCCCCACCGGCCCAATCGGAACTTCTACCTGTCCAGTTCCGCCGCGACGACGTTGATCGACCCGATCACGGCGGGGACATCCGACAGCAGGTGGCCCTCGATGAGCCGGGCCATCGCCGCGTAGTTCATGAAGCACGGCGGGCGGGTGCGGACGCGCCAGGGCCGCGGCCCGCCATCGGAAACGATGTAGTAGCCCAGTTCGCCGTTGGCCGTCTCGATCGCGCCGTACCCCTCGGCGATCGGGGGCGTCCAGCCGCGGTTGGACATGATGAGCTCGAAGTGCTGGATCAGGCCCTCGATGGAGCCGTACACGTCGCTCTTGGCGGGCTTGACCATCTTGGAATCGGCGAAGGCGTCGACGGGCCCGCCGGGGATGTCGTCGATGAGTTGGCGGACGATGTGCATCGACTGCTTGATCTCCTCTACGCGGACGCGGAAGCGCGCGTAGCAGTCGCCCTCGAGCGCGATGGGCACCTTGAACTCCACGGCCGGGGCGCCCTGATTGTCCCAGTTGTCCTTGTAGCAGAGGTACGGCGCATCCTTGCGGAGGTCCCGCTTCACGCCGCTGGCCCGGGCCATGGGGCCGGTGAGGGAGTGGGCGATCGCCTCATCGTGGCTCAGGACGCCGATGTCCTTGGTCCGGTCGATGAAAATGCGGTTGGCGTTGAGCAGCCCTTCCATGTCCGCAAGCGCCCGGGGCAGGTCGTCGTTCACCAGGTCCTTCACCAGCCGCCGGAACATCGCCTCATCCGGCAGGTCCTGCATCAGGCCGCCGACGCGGGTCCAGTCGGGGTGGAAGCGCTGACCGGAGATGAAGTCGCAGATGTCGTAGATCTTCTCGCGCGGGTTGAAGGCGAACAGGAAGGCCGTGATGCCGCCCAGGTCGAGCGCCGCAGCGCCCACGCACAGCAGGTGGTTCTGGATGCGCGCCAGTTCCGCCATGATGGTCCGGAGAACCTTGCAGCGCGGCGTGATATCGATGCCGAACAGTTGCTCCACGCTGTGGTGCCAGCAGATGTCGTTGGCGATCGGCGAGAGATAGTCCATCCGCGACACGATGGTCACGTACTGGTTGTAGTCAAGGTGCTCGCCGAGTTTCTCAAAGCCCGAGTGCAGGTAGCCGATGTGCGGCGTGCAGCGGGCGATCCGCTCACCGTCGAGTTCGAGCACCAGCCGGAGCGTCGTGTGCGTCGCGGGGTGCTGCGGACCGAAGTTCAGCACCCACCGCTCCCCGGTGTCGACGTGCCCTTTCAGGTAGGTCGTGGACTCGGAGTCAACGTCAAACCCCTGCTCCGGACGGATCGTGTAAGGCATAGGGAGGCATGGTAGGAACGGCCCGGTCGAGAAAGGAAGAAGACTCGAACGCACAGGCGTTCAATCCGTTGCGTGGTCGCTCACTTCCCCCCGTACCGCGCCCGCGCATAACTCGACCACGGCGGCACGCTCTTGAGCGCGCGGATGAGGCGGTACGACCTGCTGGCCTCGATCATCGCCAGTCGCTGGGTTGGGAGCATCTTCAGTTCCATCTGCTGCCAATCGGACCCCCAGCGCATCCGGGCCAGTGCGCTGTAAGGCGGCACGCCCTTGGCCGCGCGGACGAGCCGCCACGTCCGCGAGTTCTCGATCTGCGCCAGGCGAGCTGCGGCCTCCCGCTCGCGTGCATCGCCCGCGTTGGTCGCGTCTGTCCGTCTCAGAAGTTCCTGATAGCGTGCCTGCACGTCCCAGAGGTAGTCGGTGAGCGTGCTCAGCCGGTGCTGCTCCATGGCCTGCACCGCCGACTCGCGCGCAAGGCCGAGCGAGAGCGCCTGACGTGGAGCGGAATCCCGCAAGTCACTGGCACGCGCGAACAGTTCGAGCATGCGCCCGCCCATGTTCTTCAACTCAAAGTGGCCTTCGATGCGTGACCGCGCTGCCGCGCCGAGTACAGCGCACCCATCCCCAGCCGCGCGATCTCCCCCCTCCCCCCCCAAAGTCATCAACTCCAGCAGCGCGATCGCGTAGTTGTCCGCCTCGGTCGCCAGGTCCGACGATCCATCGGCATCGTTCGGTCGAGTCAGCAGGATGCCCGTCCCGGGCGTCACAAGTTCGCGCTGGCCCCCGACATCCGCGCCAAGCACCGCCAGCCCCGCCGCCATCGCCTCGTAGATCGACAGCGCAATCCCCTCCCACATCGACGGCAAGAAGAAGATATCGCTCGCGGCCATCACCGCCGGCATCCGTTCGGGCGCGACCGCGCCGAGCATCACCACCGGACGCGCGGGGTCGTGCTCATCCCCCCGCCGCAGCAGGCCCAGTTCGTCGAGCCGGGAGACCATCGCATCCTGCTGCTCGCCCTCGCCCGCGACCAGCACCGTGAACGCCGGTCGATCCGGCGACGCCGCGGCAAGGTCCCGCAGTCGCGCGATCGAATCCGCAAACACCAGAGGCTGCTTCTGCGGGCAGAACCTCGCTGCGTACAAAATCACCGTCTCATCCGGCCCGATGCCCAAGTCCGCCCGCTCTTCCTGCCTCGCTGCCGGGTCGGGCCGAAAAAGCCCGGTGTCGGCGTTGATGTAGCACGTCTCGATCCGCTTGGCATCCCCGCCGCGGCCGACCATCCACGACTTCAGGTGTTCGGACACCACGATGTTGAGGTCGAGTTGCTCCTGGCACGCTGCGCCCGAGCGCGGGTGGCCGCCGCTGCGCCAGTGCGGCTCCTCCATGTGGTTGAAATCGACGTACGCGGGGCCGGGACAGTGCGCCCGCAGGAACGGCAGCAGTTGGTACCCCAGTTCCGAGTTGCTGACCATCACCACATCGGGCCGGCGCGAATCGATCAGCCCGCGAAGAAAACGCGGATAATCAACCGGCCGCAGGAAGTGGTCCAGGCAGAACACATCCGGCGTGAGCGCGCTCACCCGCGGCAGCCAGGCGTGGCCGTTCGCGGTCGTCGCGAGCGTCACCTCCCATCCGCCCACGATCGGTGAAGTGAGAAAGCGGATCAGGTCAAGATTGAAGCGGTCGGCCCCGCCCATGCGCAGCCACGGCACGATCATCAGCAGGCGCGACCGTTCCTTGGCCAGCGGGTTGGCAAGCAGCGGCGGCGCTTCGGCGTGTACTTCCTCCAGCGGCCTGGGCCAGTGGGGGGGGAGCGATGGAAAACCGCCCGGCTCGAAGAGCGCGGGATGCATCGCGCGCAGGCGCGAGCGAAACGCCTCGCGCCCCTCGGCGTCCTTCAGGTTCGCCCAGTCGCTGTGCTGGTTCTCGCGCCTGCGATACCAGTCAAGATACTCCGGGATGGTGCCGCCCCAGTGCCCGGCCGCAGCGCACCGCAGCCAGAAGTCCCAGTCCTCCATGCCCGCGCGGATGGTCTCATCGCAGCCGCCCAGCCCCTCGTGAACGCCGCGCCGGATCATCGCGGTGGCGGTCGCGAGGTTGTCGTCGAGGAACGCCGCGCCGTTGTGGAAGCCCTTGTCCCACAGGTACTCGCTCGCGCCAAAGCCGACGGTCCATCCCTTGACAAACGCGGCCCCCGGATGCGATGCCAAGTACCACGCGGACTTCTCGAGCGCCGTCGGCTCGATGAGGTCATCCGAATCGATCTGAAAGACGAGTTCGGCGCGAGCAGCGCGGAAGCCGGTGTTGCGGGACGCGGGCAGGCCGTGGTTGACGCGATGGTCCAGCACGCGGATGCGCGGATCGGTGCCGCGATACTCATCAAGCACGCCCATCGCGCCCGCGTCGGTCGAGGCATCGTTGACGATGATCCACTCGAAGTTCTGGAGCGACTGGCCCAGCACACTCCGCGCCGTCTCGTGAAAGACCTGCCCCGTGTTGAAATAGGGCGTGACGACGGAGACGGCGGGTGTGCCCGCGGCCCATCCCAAGGCGGGCGACAGGGGCGCATATCCAAAGCGCGGCCGCCGCGGAAACGGCGAGGCAGGAGTGCGGGAGAAATCCGGAGAGAGAGGGTCGATCATGCGGGGCAGGTGGTGGCGGGGGACGGGGTGGGAGGAGAAGGGTCAAC
>CAYMWG010000096.1:0-9542 GCA_964393765.1 uncultured Phycisphaeraceae bacterium | reverse complement strand
CCCCGCGCCCCCCCGCCTGCCTCGCCGGCCGCCTCGCGCTGCTGCGCGGCCAGGAGCCGCAGCAGGTGAACACAGGTCATGGTGCCGCCGAAGCCGGCGCCGATGATGGCAAACGTACGCATTGCCCGGAGTTTACCCGCCGCTGCCTGCGGGTGCCCGTGCTCATTCTGAAACCGACGCGATGCAGGCACTCCCGGCGAGGCCACGCGCTCAGAACCCCTGCCGCCCCAGGTCTTCCTCGCAGATCAACCTGAACTCCTTGCGCCGCAGGATCTGCCCGGCCAGCGTCGGATCATCGACCGCGATGGCGATCGTCGGGTTGCTCGACGGGCTGGCCATGAGCGGGTAGGCAAAGCGGATGTTGAGTTCCGCCCCCAGCAGGTACATGCACAGGCGCTCGAGCGTGTGCCCCTTGCCGAGTTCCACGCACAGCAGCGGGACCTCCGTGAACGGGAGTTGGTGGCGGGTGAGCAGGAGTTTGGCCTCCTGCGCGTTGTTCGTGATGATGCGGACGATGGCGCAGTCGCTCGCATCGTGAACGCTGATGGCCGCGAGATGCACCTGCGAATGCTCGAACGCCCGCAGCATCTCGTAGAGTTTTCCGACGCGGTTGTCGAGAAAAACGGAGAACTGCGTCACGCTCGGCGGCGCATAGCCCTGGGTTGTTTCAGACGGCGTCGATGCCTCCGACATGCAACCTCCACCTCGTCCCATACCCACACTTCCGCGGGCCGAACGGCCTCGCCGGAACACGGGAAGTTTATCATCGTCCGCCTCACGCCGAGAAACTAGAGCCGCAGCCGCAGGTCGTGCTCGCGTTCGGGTTCTGGAAAACAAAGCCCCGCCCCATGATCTCATCGCGGAAATCGATCATGGTGCCGTTGAGGTAAAGCAGGCTCTTCGGGTCCACGATGATCTTGATGCCGTGCTGCTCGAACAACTCGTCGGTCTCTTTCTGGGTCTCGGTGAGGTCCAGGAGGTACGAGAAGCCGGAGCAGCCGCCGCCCTTCACGCCGACGCGAAGGCGGACCTTGGCCTCTTCGAGTTCCTGCTGCTTGATGATGTTCCGGACCTCGCGGGCCGCGCTCTCCGAGAGGCTCACCACCTCGGTGCCTTGGGCTGTGCTGTCCTGAATCGTGCCGGTGTTGGTTGTCGTCGCCGTGGACATGGATCAATGCTCCAGAATGCTCTACATATCGTACGCAAGGGGCGCAGACGGGTTCGACCCGCGGCCCCCGTCCCCAATTGCCCGGCCGCGCAGCCGTTACCGGACGACGCCTTAGTGCGCCGCCTCGTGCTCGTGTTCCTCGACGGGGATGCCGTTCTTCACCTTGTAATCCTCAATCGCGGCCTTGATCGCGTCCTCGGCCAGCACCGAGCAATGGATCTTCACTGGCGGCAGGCTGAGTTCCTGCACGATCTCGGTGTTCTTGATCGCCATGCCCTCATCGAGCGTGCGACCCTTGAGCCACTCGGTCGCCAATGAACTGGACGCGATCGCGCTCCCGCAGCCGAAGCACTTGAACTTGGCGTCCTGGATCTTGCCGGTCGCCTGGTCCACCCGGATCTGCAACTGCATCACATCGCCGCACTCGGGCGCACCGACCAGGCCCACGCCCAGGTCCTTGCGCTGCTTGATCTCCGCCTGTGTGCCGAACGAGCCCACGTTGCGCGGGTTCTCGTAGTGGTCGATGATCTTGGGTCCGTATGCCATTGCTTCGCTCCAGATGGCCAAATCGCAAATCAGCAAATGGCCAAATTAGAAATTTTGTCCGCCTGTCTCTTCCGGATTTGCCGTTTGGCCCTTTGCCATTTGGCAATTCTCTAATGATGCGCCCACTCGATCTTCGTCAGATCGATCCCCTCTTTGTGCATGTCGTACAGCGGGCTGAGTTCTCGCAACCTTGTCACCGCCTCGACTACCTTGTTCACCGTGAAGTCCACTTCTTCCTGCGTCGTCCACCGGCCCAGGCTGAACCGCAACGACGAGTGCGCCAGGTCGTCCCCGATCCCCAGCCCCTTGAGCACATAACTCGGTTCCAGCGACGCCGACGTACACGCCGAGCCGCTGGACACCGCGATGTCCTTGCACGCCATCATCAGGCTCTCGCCTTCGACAAACCCGAAACTGATGTTCGAGATGTGCGGCAGCCGCTTCTCCGCGTGCCCGTTCACCTGCACCGTGTCGAGCCGGCTGGTGATCCCCTGCTCCAGCCGCTTTCGCAACTTCAGCAGCCGCTCGCCCTCCCCGTCCATTTCCGCCAGCGCGAGTTCGCACGCCTTGCCCAGGCCAACCATCCCCGTAACGTTCGCCGTTCCTGACCGGAATCCCCGTTCCTGTCCGCCACCATCAACTTGAGCCACCAGCCGAACCCGCGGCTTCCGACGCCTCACATACAGCGCGCCCACGCCCTTTGGCCCGTACACCTTGTGGCCCGACATTGACAGCAGGTCGATGTTGTCGCGCTCCACGTTCACCGGCATCTTGCCCGCCCACTGCGTCGCATCCGTATGGAACACAATCTCTCGCTCGTGGCAGAGAGCGCCGATCTCGCGAATCTCGCTCACCGAGCCGATCTCGTTGTTCGCCCACATCAGCGTCACCAGAATCGTGTCGGGCCGCAGCGCCGACTCGACCTGCGCCCGCGTGATCACCCCGTCCCGCGGCGGGTCGAGGAACGTCACCTCGAACCCTTCCTTCTGCAGCCGCTTGCAAGGGTCGAGCACCGCCTTGTGCTCGATGTGGCAAGTGACGATGTGCCCGCGGCTCTGGCCCGAGCCCGCCGCGGCCTTCTCGTACATCTCCGCCGCGCCCTTGATCGCCAGGTTGTTGCTCTCCGTCGCGCCGCTCGTGAACACGATCTCCTTCTCGTTTGCGCCCAGCAGCGCGGCGACCTGCCCACGTGCCGTGTCCACACCTTCCTCGGCTTCCCACCCAAAGCGGTGATTGCGGCTGCCGGGATTGCCAAATGTCTTGGTGAAGTACGGCAGCATCGCTTCGACCACCCGCGGGTCGCAGGGCGTCGTCGCCGCGTTGTCCATGTAAATCGGAAGTCTCAGGGCCATAGCGAGTTCTCGCTCAAATCTGCTCAGACAGCACAGACGCGGCCGGTAGGCCACGGACAGGCTTCGGAGTCGTGGATTCACCGAAAGCGTAGCACGCGGGCCGGCACAGGACCAGTCCTGCACTCCGAGCCATCGGCCCGCGCAGTGTGCCCGGCCGGAGGACTTCACACCTGCTCCTGACCCCTCGCTGCGGGTCGCTTGTAGGTCATCTCCACCCGGTTCCCGCGACCCACGTACTCCACCCGGGCCATGTAGGCCCGCATGAGCAGCAGGCCGCGGCCGGTTGGTCGCTCCAGGTTTTCATCCAGCGTCGGGTCGGGCACATCGCCGGGAGTGAACCCCGGCCCTTGGTCCTCGACCGCCAGTTCAACCGTGCTCGGGGTGACGGCGAACTCGACTCGCGCTGGCGTGTCGCCGGGGAGTCCCTTGTGCCCGTGGCGAAACGCGTTCACCAGTGACTCTTCAAGAGCGAGCCGAACTGCGAACCGGGCTGCATCCGGGTACGCCTGCCGCTCCATCGCGGCCAGCAGCAGGGATTCGGCGCGCTCGATCTCCTCCCGCTGGTTGGGGATGAGGAGCACGGCGGCATCGGGGCTTGAACTCGGTGTGGGCTGCATCGAGGCCGCTTCTTGTTCCCCCAACCCTCACACCATCTGGCCCAGGCCCGCAGGGAAGGTCCGGACGCCGCACGGGACAGGGGCCGGGCGCGATGGCCGCTCAGGTGAAACTGGCGAGCGCCGCCTCGGTGCTCTGATGGATGGAGAAGAGTTTGTCCAGTTTGGTGATCTTGAACACCTCGTAGATCTGCGGATCGATGTTCGCGAGGCGCAGTTGCCCCTTGCGGCCCTTCATCTTGTTGTTGATGGTGATGAGCGTGCCCAGCGCGGCCGACGACAGGTGGTCGACGTTCGCGAAGTTGATGAGCAACTTCGGCATCGTCGAGCCGTCGATCAGCGCGCTGATCTCGTCCCCGATCTGCTGGATATTCGCCTCGTCGAGGATGTTGCGGTCAACAAACTCGACCTGAGTGATCGCCTGTTCCTGTTTGACACGAAGGCGCGAAGAGCCGGTGGGCATCGCGGGGTCTCCTTGAAGATTGAGGCGGATCATACAGGCCTCGCGCCCGCCACGCGGCCCAAACCCGGCTTCAAGCCCTTTCCCTTGAAAAACGCACAGCGCCGGCCGGGCGATGTGCGCAGGGGGTTCGGCGCGCTGTCCGGAGACAACCCGCGTCAGCGGCTGCCCAGGCCCGACCGGACCGAGTCGAGCAGGCCCGGGAACGAGTTCTCCTCCTCCTCGGTCTGGATGAGCACGGTGGGCTTGAGCAGGATCAGGAGCGTCTGCTCCTCCTTGCTCTCGATGCGGTTGGTGAAGAAGCGGTTGATGATGGGAATCTTGGACAGCACGGGCACGCCCGTCTCGATCTCGACCTCGGTCACCAGACGCTGCCCGCCCAGGAGGATCGTGCCTTCATCGGGAACCGTCGCCGTCGTGCGGACGCGGGTGACCGTGACGGTGGGCAACTGGATGAACGACTGCGTGTCCGCCGAGTTCACCAACTGCCCGCCCGCGACCGCCGAGACCGCCTGCTGTGCAAAGCCGTCGATCCGGCCCACGCCCGCATCCACGTTCAGCGTCACATAACGCCGGTCCGACGAGATCACGCCCTCCACCAGCAGCGTCACGCCCTCGGACACCGCGTCGACTTGGGGGTCAAAGCCGACGGCCGAGTTGCCCGTCACCGGGGTCAGGTCCGACACGAACGCCTGCTGCGTGACAACGTAGATGTTGGCCGTCTGCCCGTTGGTGAAGGTCAGACGCGGCGCGGTCATCTGCACCGTCCGCTTGTCAGCCTGCGTCGCCTGAATCAGGAAATCGACCTGGATGTCATCGAGGAACTGTCCCGCGATGCCCAGCGCGGGCGCGGCCCCGATGATCTGCGAGGCAAAGTCGCCCTCCGACAGGAGCGCCGCCAGACCCGACGAGTTTTGCCCGAGACCAACGGGGGAGAATCCCCCCGGGTTCGGGATGCCCACGCCGCCCTCGCCCGGGTCGACAGTGTCACCATCGCCGTTGAAATCCTGTGGAGTCGTGCCGCGTTGCAGGCCGCGGCGACCACCCGCGCCGTCGTCAAACCGGAAGAAGTCGCCCGGCTGCGCGTTGGGCTGGAGGCCTTGCACCGCACGGAACTGGTTGTTGTTGGCGTTGAGCACCACGTCGATGTCGAAGGCGATCTGCTCGAACCAACTCTGGTTCACCAGCAGGAACTTGGTCTCGACGTTGATCTGCATGTTGCGGATCTCGCGCAACTTGCTGAGCAGGCCGACGATCTCGCGGTGGTTCCGCGGCGTGTTGGTCACGATCAGCGAGCCGTTGAGTTCCTGGAGCGTGCCCGTCTCGCCGCCGTTGTCGCGCCAGCCCTCGAAGTCCACGTTCTGCTGAAGGATGTCGACGATCCGCTGGATCCGCTCCTCGCGGGTCGGACGCACTTCATCTTCGCCATTGTTGCCCTCGTCGAACGGGCTCTGCCCGCCGCCATCGCCCTGCTGGAGGACGGACTGCAGGTCGATGGTCGGAACGTCGAGATAGTCGGGAATATCGAACAGCAAGTCCTGGATGTTGTAGATCACCAGCGCACGGTTCTTGCGGAGGGCCTCATCCGAGGCGATAGTCAGGACCCCGTTCTCCACCCACCAGTTGGCGGTCGAGAACTGGTCCGTCGAGACCTTGCGCAGGATGCGGTCCAGCAGCGTCTCCGCGGGGACGCCGGTGAGCTTCAGCGAGACCAGCGAGTCCCTGGTCACCCCGATGGTTCCGAGACTCTCCCAGTCGATGTCCATGTTCACCTGCGTCAGCGACTGAAAGAACTTCAGGACATCCTCGAAGCGGTTGTCCGTGAAATCCGCGGGGAGTCGCTTCGCGCTCAGGTCCGCCAGCACTCGCCGGTTCTCCGGCGGCTCGTTGTAGGCCGCGGTCTCACCGCGTTGAAACGTCTTGGCGGGCCAGTCGGTCGGATACTCGATCAGGCTGACGGCCGGGAGCATCGCCTTCTCGTTGTCGATCGTCTGGAGCGCGTGCCGGTACTGCTTGTCCCGCTGCACATCGTTGTAGATCTTGTAGATGTTGATGTCGCGCAGGATGTCCCGCAGCAGCAGCGCGGTCGGATTGTTCGGGTCCAGGAACAGCACCTGCTCGGTGATCTGCAGGGCTTCCTCGTACTTCCGCTCCTGCTGCAGGGCGCGGACGCGATTGATGCTCTCGGTGATCTTGCGGTCGCGGTCCCGCGCCAACGTCTGCTGACGCTCCTCCTCGGTCCGCGTCCGCTCGCCCTCCTGCGCTGTCCGCTCCGTCTCGGCGATGCCCTCGCGCCGCCCCTCAATAGCCCGGACCTGCGCATCCACGCGCGAGTTGAACTCGGTCATCTCCGTGTCGGAGAACGCCGCGCGAGAGCGGCTGATCGCCAGGCGTGCGCTCGCCGCAAGGTCGTTGGCGCGGGTCGTCTCGCCCGCCGCCAGCGCGGCCGCCGACTGCTCCATCAGGTTGTTGAACTCCGCCAGCGACTGCTGTCGCTGCAGGTCGAGCGAGCCCACGGTCTCCTGCCCGAGGTTGCGCCCGACGTTGCCCTCCATCCGCACACGCGCCTCGGATCGGTTCGATTCCGCTCGCGCGATCTCATCGGGGTTCATGTGCATCCGCATGCGCGACAGCAACGCGTCGTACAAGTCCGCCGCCCGCGCGAAGCGCGACTGGCCGTACGCCTGATCGGCCTCCGCGAGCATCCGCTGCGCCTCCGCACGCATCGCGGCCTTGATCAGATCATCCTGGCCCGGGGCAGCGCTGGGCGCGGGGGCCGGAACAGGGGCCGGAGCGATCGCGGGCATCGGTTCCGGCTGGGGCTGAGGCACCGGCAAGGGCTGGGGGGTGGGAGCAGGCTCGGGGATCTCAATCGCAGGCTCGGGCGCAGGGGTCGGAGCGGGCTCTGGCTGCGGAACCGGCTCGGGCTCGGGCTCATTGCCAGGGCGCGTGCCGCGCCGGACAGTGCCCGGCTGCATCATCGCCCACGCGGCATCCACATCCATGTCGAACGGGTGGCCCTGGGCAGCCTCCAGATCGACGATCTTCATCTGGGCCTTTTCGAGGCTGGCCGCGAGCGGCGCTTCGAGCGTGACACCCGAACGCACAACGGCTGTGATGGCCGACTTCGCCGCGCCGAACCGCTGCGCATCGTAATCCGCCATCGCCTGCTCGATCATCCCGGGAACCACCGCGACCAGTTCGTCGCGCCGAACCGCGGTGGCGGCAAGCACTTCCTCGGCACGCGACGCCTGTTCAGGGGTCGCGCCCGTCTTGTTCAGGACGGCCTTGGCCTGACGCTCCGCCTCGCGGAGATCAAACTCGCCCAGCGCGACTTCCGCCTTCTGCAGGCTCACCTCGCCCGCATCCATCGAGCGCAGGCGGGTCTCGACCGTCCGCATCGCCTCGAGCATCGCCGCACGCTGCGTCGGTGTCAGGTGTTCCACATCGCTCGACCGTGCAAGTTTGTTCAGCATCGCCCGGGCCCGCACAATGCGGCCCTCGGTAACAAGCGCCTCCGCCTTGCTCAACGTGCCGGCCGGAGCGGATGCCGCCTGGGTTGTGACGCCCTTTGGCTCACCCGCCGCCTGCGCAAGCGCGCCCGCCGTGAGAACCGACCCGAGTCCGACGATCGCCGCTGCGGCGTAAACGTTGCCAAACCCGTTGGCGTTGCGAGTCGTCCGTGCGTTGAGCATGACAGATTCTCCGTGGCGCACGCCTTGGGGCCGTGCAGCGTGCTTGCGGTTCGCACTGGGTGGTGCGTCAGTTCCGGGTCCAAGGGTTGGGCGCAAAGACTGCTTCGTCCAGTCTCTGAGCCAATGCCCTCCCCAAATGATCCGGCCCCGACCTCGCCGGATCTTCTCTCCGTTTCCCCACCGGCAGGGAAGATACCGACCCGCCCGCCGGAACGCAAACGCCTTCTCCGGCTTTGTGCCGGGCGTCTGATGGGGGTGCTCGCCCGCTCGCTGTGGGCATCAGCGCGATGCCTATTCGTCGGCTGTTGCCCGTCTGTCGCGTCAAACCTCATTTTTTTTGCGGTACCGCGGGCGGTGGGCCTTGCCCTTCCTACGACGGTGAGATCCAGGAACAATGCACGACCAGGATCGAATCCTTGGCCGGAGCGGGCTTTGACACCCTTTCGAGGGCCGCGGTAAAGGTCTCGGGCCTGAGGCGGTCGGACACAACAACTGTCGCCGGCGTCAGTTCTTCCACCCCAGGGTCGGGGTCGTCTTCCGCGGGTTGGTCCCGAGCCGCCAACTCGGATGCCTTGCCCAGAAGTTGGTCGAGAGCATCCAGGGCCAGGTCCTCCGCCGAGTTGAGCGAATCGGCGGTCAGGAGTACCTCGATGTACCTGTACGGCGGGGGTTCCGTGTTTGGGGGCGCATCCGTCGGGGGCATTGGCTCGTGCCTCACGATACACCTCCAGGGGGTGATTCCCAAGGGGCTCTCGTCCTCGTCGATGTTGGTGGTTGGATCAATATTCAGAACCAGCCGCCAATCGTCCCGCAGTTCCTCAACGATCTCCTCCGCGGTGAACAGGTCCAGCCGTTCGGGCGGTGCCTCAAGCACGCCTCGATGCTCGTGCGTCGCGGCATCGGCACCGCGGATTTCATCCACTTCTTCGAGATCGAAGGCCTTTAGAACGGATTCGACCCGGTCCTTCAACCCGGCCTCCGCCCGGACGGTCACAATCTTGTGCTCGTCCACAAAAATGTACATGAACGGCTCTTCGCTCATTGCGCCAAAGCCGACGAGACCGTCCTCAAAGAAAAACCCCCGGTACCGACGGATAGTGTCCAGCAGCCGGTCCAGACCGAGCAGGTCGTAGGAGACGTACGGGTCCACCTCGCGATACTCATCCGTCCCGAGAAAGTCCAGAATGGGGTAGACGCGCCCGGGCAGCAGCGAAAAGAGCGCCCGGCACAGAGTCTCGACTCGCGTGGCGGAGACCAGCACGTCGTAGACGTACCGGTCGGGCCACTCCTCCCATTCGCCCTCTCTCCCCGACGATCCGGCTTGGAGGCCGCCCTCGTCGTCTTCGTCTTCATCGTCGTCAGCAAAGCCCCCTCGGCCGTCGCCCTCGCTCGGCTCAAAGCCGCTCCCGCCGTCGATCCCCGGCTCGCCGCCATCGGCCTGCTCGAACGCCACGGTGTACCCCGCGAGCGGGGACATCTCCTCGACCGGGTAGGCGCCAAGAGGGAAGGCAAAGCCCTCCACCTCGACGCGTTGAATCGATTTATCCACGCGGCAGCGAGCCATTGAGGTCGCCACTGTAGCGGCGGGGTTCGCTCTTCACCATCCCGCTCGGGCTCACCCCCGACCCGGCTTGCCCGCCTTCTTGCTCCGCTTGTTCGCCCGCACCCCCGGCATCCCGGCCTTCCGGTCGCCTCCGCCGCCACCGC
>CAYMWG010000095.1:0-9875 GCA_964393765.1 uncultured Phycisphaeraceae bacterium | reverse complement strand
CGGATTCACCGCTCCTCCTCTCTGATTGCGAGGCGCAGCGGGGGATCCGGCCGCGACGGCACAGTGCATGTGTCCCGCTGGAGGTGAGATTGGAAGCCGGCGGATCACACAGCAGCCGCTACGAGCCCGGCGTTGGCCGGCAGTAACGGGAGTTCTCACGACACGTTCGGGCACGGCGGAGTGAGGCTCATTTAGAGCCTCAAATCCAAGGTGCCACAAATATGGAGGGTCTTGTGATGCTACAGAATTCGAATCGCACTCGTCAGGATCGTCAGTCGGCATCGAAGGCGATCGGCGGCCCCATCATGGAAGGCTTGGAGGCGAGGTGCCTGCTCTCCGTCGACCTTGTCGGCGCGTTCATCGTGACCGAACCGCACACGCTTGCTCCGGGTGAGGATTTCAGCGCTGCGTACGTCGTGAACAACAACGGCGATGATGATGCCCCCGGGTTTTCGGTGCAGATGCGCCTCTCGACGGACAGCACGTTTGGCAACGCCGACGACATTGTTCTGGGTGTCGTGGAGCGGCCCAGCGGTCTGGCCGGCGACTCAAGCACCTCGATTGTGCGCACGTTCAGCATTCCCGAAGGTACGCCGACAGGCAGCTACTTCCTGGCATTCCGGGCCGACCCTGACAATCTCCTTGTGGAGAACGACGAGACCAATAACACCTATTTCACCTCGTCGCAGGTCATCACGGTGACCGAGGGTCTTACGGTGAATCTCGATGTCTTCGGCAACAGCGTCGAGATCGACGACGGATCGATCCTCACCTCGCTCGACAATCACACGCTCTTTGGCGATGTGGATGTCGGCCAGACCCAGGACCGCACCTTCACGTTGATGAACAACGGGTCGGGCACGCTGCAGATTCTCGCCATCTCGATCTCCGGCACAAACAACAGCGAGTTCGTCGTCATCGGCAACCCGGAAGCATCGCTGGCGCCGGGCGAGAGCATGAGCGTGGTGCTCCGCTTCGCCCCGACAGCAGAGGGGAACCGTGTTGCCCAGGTTCGCATCGACACCAACGACACCGATGACGGCACCGGTGATCCCAGCGAGTTCGTCTTCGCGGTCGGTGGTGCCGGGCACGAGGTTGGCGGACCCAATGAGGCCGAGATCGAGATCAGGGGGAACGCACAGGTCATCAACGACGGCGACTTGGCGGCTGGAACGGCGGACCACACCGGCTTTGGAGCGCTGCGGCTGAACAACGCCGAGCGGACCCGCACCTACACGATCTTCAACACCGGCGACCAGACGCTCACCATCTCCGGCATCACCCTCACCGGACGCAACGCGGGCGACTATGTCGTGCTCGATCAGATCGAATCGATCGATGCAGGACAGTCCGCGACCTTCCGCGTCCGGTTCGATCCGAACAGCCTGGGAAAGAAGATCGCCCTGGTCAACGTCTTCTCGAACGATGCCGACGAGAGCTCCTTCGTCTTCCGCGTCTCCGGGCGCGGGGCGACCAACGGCGGCCCCGGCGACGGCGCCGCGGAGATCGATGTTCAGGGGAACGGCCAGTCGATCGCCGATGGGGATACCTCTCCCTCCCGCGCGGACCACACCGTCTTCGGGGCTGTCGGTGTGAACGACGCCACACGGACCCGCACGTTTACGATCTTCAACACAGGAACGGCATCGCTCGATATCAACGAACTCTCGTTGTTCGGCCGGGATGCCGACAACTTCGTCATCCTGAATCAGCCGACATCGGTCGAGGCGGGCGGGTCGGCAACGTTCCAGGTCCGGTTCGATCCCGATGGCCTGGGTGACCGCCGGGCGGACGTCCGCGTGCTCTCCAACGACGCCGATGAAGGCGAGTACACCTTCAGGGTGCGCGGCCGCGGCGTGGATAACGCCCCGGTCGGCGACGGCGAGATCACCATTGCCGGTCTGTTGCAGATCGAAGACGGCGACACATCGTCGAGCGTGCCCGAGGGCACGCACTTCGGACCCGCAGCACAGGGCACCGCGATCGTCCGCACGTTCACGATCACGAACACCGGCTCGGGCGTGCTGAATCTCACGGGGCCTTTCGTGCGGATCGTCGGTCGCAACCCGTCTCAGTTCTCTATTACCCAGTTGCCCGACAGTTCTCTGGGCATCGGCGAAAGCACGTTCTTCACCGTTCAGTTCAACCCGGGCAGCATCGGTCAGAAGCGAGCGACCGTTGAGGTTCTCTCCGACGATGCGAACGAGGCGATCTTCAACTTCGACATTGTCGGACGCGGTCAGCCCGCCTGACCCAGGCCTAATAGTTCAAAGACAAGGCAGCAGCGAGTCCTCCACGCACTGCGGTGGCCACCCGCGTTCATCCGTCTCACCACGCATGATCGCGGAGCCGCCGCGGGGCGAACGGGGGGTCAGCTCGGCCTACAGTCGCGAACAACGGATGGGAGTATCGCGCTCTAATAATCTGGCCACTGCTTTTCCAAGGATCCGGAAGGATCACATCCCCGATCCGTGTTCATCCGTGCGAATCCCTGACTCACTTCACGCGGGCCAGGCCTCACGCGCCAGCCGCTGATCTGATACGCTGTTCCCGTGGCGAAACTTGCCCGCACGGGAGCCCCGCGATGAACCGATCAGTCCTGCAGTCCACCCTCGCCGCGTGTCTGTCCGTCTTGCTTGCCGCGCCCGCGGCACAGGCGGACGTTCGCCTCCCCGCGATCTTTGGCGACAACATGGTGCTCCAGCGAGAGACCGACGCGGTGCTCTGGGGCTGGGCACGCCCCGGCGAGAAAGTGACCGTCACCGCTTCCTGGTCAGATGCTCCGCGCGAAACTGTTACGGATGCGGACGGCCGCTTCCGCCTGATGGTGCCGACCGCCAAGGCGGGTGGCCCGTTCAAGATCACCGTCGCCGCCGACAACTCAGTCACGTTCACGAACATCATGCTCGGCGAGGTCTGGCTGTGCAGCGGGCAATCCAACATGGAGTGGCCGCTCGCGGCGACTGACAACGCAGAAGCTACGATCGCGGGCGCGAAGCATCCGAACATCCGACTCTTCACCGTTGAGAACACTATCTCCGCTCACAAGCGGATCGATGTCAACGGAAACTGGTCGGAATGCACACCGAAGTCTGTTGGGACGTTTAGCGCGGTCGCGTACTACTTTGCCTGTGCGTTGCAGGATCGACTTGGCACGGATGTGCCCATCGGTTTGATCGCCGCGGATTGGGGCGGGACTCCCGCGGAATCTTGGGTGAGCGATGCCGGACTGCGCGACTTTCCTGAGTTTGCCGAGACGATCACATTCCTCAACGCGATGGGAAAGGATCCCGCAGCGCGTGAGAAGATCATGCGCGAGCGTGGCGAGGGATGGTGGAACAGCCTGGATCGCATCAGCAAGCCTTCGAACAACTGGGCGACCGCCGACTTTGACGACGCGGGCTGGAAAGCGTGCGCGCTCCCGGCAACCTGGGGCGATGGTGGCAGCGACGGCCTGAAGGGCTTCGACGGGGTTGGTTACTTCCGGCGAGTGATCGATCTTCCCGAGTCGTGGAACGGCAAGCCTGCCACGCTCGAACTCGGGCCCATCGATGACTACGACGACGCCTGGGTGAACGGGAAGCCGGTCGGCGCGACGCACGCCGACAATCAGTGGGCCGAGCCCCGTAAGTACGCCGTACCCGAGGGCGTACTGAAGACCGGCCGCAACATCATCGCTGTTCGTGTGCTCGACGCCGCCGGCATCGGCGGCATGAACGGTAAGCCCGAGCAACTCGCCCTTCGCGCCGGTGGGTCCGACGGGCTGTCCGTTCCGCTTGCGGGCGAGTGGCGATACATGAAAGGCGCGGAAGCCAAGTCCCTTCCGGCGCGCCAGCCGAACGTCGGTATTGGCCCGAATATGGCCACCACGCTCTACAACGGCATGATCGCGCCGATTGTGGGCTTTCCCATCCGCGGTGCGATCTGGTACCAGGGCGAGTCCAACGTCGGACGGGCCGAGCAGTACGGCAAACTCTTCCCCGCGCTGATCCGGGATTGGCGGGCGCGGTGGAGGGAGGCAGGCGCGAAGACCGACCTGCCGTTCTATTTCGTCCAGATCGCGCCGTTCAACTATGGGGGAGATGGGCGTGCATCGGCCGCCCTCCGTGATGCCCAGCGAACTTCGCTGAGCACGCCCAACACCGGCATGGCCGTCACGCTCGACATCGCCGACCCGACGGACATCCACCCGCGCAACAAGAAAGATGTTGGTGCGCGACTGGCGATGTGGGCGCTCGCGCAGACCTACGGCCAGGAGATCCTTCCCTCGGGTCCGCTCTTCAAGGTCGCGCGGGCCGAAAGTCAGAATCTCCGTATCGAGTTCGACCACTCCGGAAATGGTCTGGAGTTCCGGGGCGATGAGGGGACCAAAGAGAAGGCCTTCTGGATTGCGGGTGACGATCGGAAGTTCCGAATCGCCAAGGCCGAGATTGACGGCGACACGATCGTCCTGAGTCACACAAAGGTACCCAAGCCCGTCGCCGTCCGCTACGCATGGAGCAACGCGCCCGCCGCGACTCTCTTCAACAAGGACGGCCTGCCCGCCTCTAGTTTCCGGAGCGACACATGGGGCGACGATGGCGCGCCGCCGAGCAACGACGACGAGATGCAGGGGTACCGTACCACCGAGCCCGGGTACAAAGACCTGTTCAACGGGCGCGATCTTGCGGGGTGGGTCAACGTCAACTGCGCACCGAGCACCTGGACCATCGGTGCCGACGATGAAGGGGGACCGCTCATCTCCTGTTCGGGCGTTCCGACGGGCGTCCTCCGCACCGACCGCATGTTCGAGAACTTCGAACTTGAACTCGAGTACCGCCACCGCGTTCCCGGCGGCAACGCGGGGCTGTTCGTGTGGAGCGATGCGCTCACCGCCCGCGGCCAGCCGTTCACGCGCAGCGTCGAGGTCCAGGTCATGGACGGACAGGAGGGCGAGGGCTACACCAGCGACGGCGACATCTTCCCGATCCACGGCGCGAAGATGAAGCCGGTGAACCCGCGAGGCAACGGCGACCGAGCCTTCCCCACCGAGAAGCGAGCGAATCGCGCACCGCTCTGGAACCACTACCACGTCATCTGCAACAACGGAGAGATCAGCCTCGCCCTCAATGGAAAGGTCGTCACCCGCGGCACGGAGATCACGCCGCGAAAGGGCTACATCTGCCTCGAGGCGGAGGGAACTCCGGTCGATTTTCGCAACATTCGCATCAAGGAACTGCCCTCGACAGCGGGGGGCGCGACGAGCGAGCAGACCGCGGCGGCCGATCAAGGGTTCGTGTCGCTCTACACCGGTGTGGACTTCGCGGGCTGGAAACTGCTCGATGCGCACAAGGGCCACTGGTCCGCCAACGACTGGACGATCGCGTTCGACGGCAAGGCGGAGGGCGACCTGTGGAGCGAGAAGTCGTACAAGGACTTCACGATGATCTGCGATTGGCGCTGGAGCGGCGAGCCCAAGGATGCGGACCTGCCCGTCGTGCTTTCCAATGGCGAGTATGCCACCGATACGGATGGAAAGCAGAAGAGCCAGCGGGTCAAAGATGCCGGCGACAGCGGCATCTACCTCCGCGGCAGCAGCAAGAGCCAGATCAACATGTGGTGCTGGCCCATCGGCTCTGGAGAGGTCCACGGCTACCGAACCGACCCGACCATGTCGCCCGAAGTCCGCGCCGGAGCGACACCCAAGGTTGTTGCCGATGCGCCGCTCGGCCGCTGGAACCGCTTTGAGATCACCATGAAGGGCGACCGGCTGACGGTGGTGCTCAACGGCAAGACGGTCATCGAGGATGCTTACCTCCCGGGCATTGCCGCGGAGGGGCCTATCGCGCTCCAGGCGCACGGCAGCCCGATCGAGTTCTCGAACATCTACATCAAGGAACTGAAGTAGTTCACTCTGCCTGAATAGGACCTATACGTCCCATGAGACCCATACGCGCTTTCGCTCTTCTTGCGGTGTTTGTTGCGATCGCGGTCACCTTGCCGGCCCACGCACAACCAGACCGCATGGCCTGGTGGCGCGAGGCGCGCTTTGGCATGTTCATCCACTGGGGGCTGTACGCCGTCCCCGGCGGCGAGTGGGGGAGCCCCCCCAAGACGGACCACGGCGAGTGGATCCGCACCACTGCTCAGATTCCGATCGATGAGTATGACCGCCTCCGCGAGCGGTTCAACCCGGTGAAGTTCGATGCCGATGCGATCGTCCTCGCCGCGAAGAACGCGGGGATGGGCTACATCGTCATCACCACCAAGCACCACGACGGCTTCTGCCTCTTCGACTCCGCTGCCACCGACTTTGATGTGATGTCAACGCCCTTCAAGCGAGACATCATGCGAGAGATGGCCGACGCCTGCCGCAGGCACGGCGTCAAGATCGGCTGGTACTACTCGATCATGGACTGGCACCACCCCGACTACCTGCCCCGCAGGGATTGGGAGAAGGATCGGACCGCCGCGGAAGCCAACTTCAACCACTACGTCGCCTACATGAAGGCCCAACTCAAGGAACTGCTCACCAACTACGGGGACATCGGCGTCCTCTGGTTCGACGGGCAATGGGAGGGCAACTGGAACGACGAGCGCGGCAAGGACCTCGAGGCCTACGTCCGCTCCATCGCGCCCAACGTGATTATCAACAGCCGCGTCGGTCGCGCGGGCGGGAACTACGGCCTCGATGCCGAGAGCGGCATGCTCGGCGACTACGCCACGCCCGAGCAGTTCATCCCCGATGCATCGCCCGGTTTCGACTGGGAGACCTGCATGACGATGAACGATCACTGGGGGTACAACCGCGCCGACGAGAACTTCAAGAGCACAACGACACTGGTCCGGATGCTCGTCGATGTCGCGAGCAAGGGCGGCAACCTTCTCCTCAACATCGGGCCCACCGAGAAGGGCGAGATTCCTCCCGAGTCCGTGCGGCGGCTGAGAGGCATCGGCGCGTGGATGACCGACAACGGCGACTCCGTCCGAGGCGTGGACATGAGCATCGCCGTGGGCCGCCAGGTCCGCGGCAGCCCGTTCCCGCCGGGCCACCTGCCTTGGGGCCGTTGCACGAGCCGGATCATGCCAGAGGTTGTGCGCGACACGCGCTTGTATTTGCACATCTTCGACTGGCCCAAGGACGGCCGCCTCGTTATCCCCGGCATCTCCAACACCACGACGGGCGAGCAGGCGTGCAGGATGCTCGCTGGACAGGATTCTCGCCTCCTTATTGTGCAGCGCGACGAGAACGCCCTGATCGTGCTACTGCCCCCACAGCCGGCCAACGACATCGATTCCGTCGTCCAGATCGATATCAGCGGAGAGCCGGACATTGCGGTGCCACCGGTGATTTCAGCCGCGGCGGACATCTTCATCGACTCCCTTCCTGTGACGCTGGCGAGCGAACGCGACAACGTCGAAGTTCGCTACACGCTCGACGGGACCGACCCGGTTCCAACCTCGCCGCTGGTGATGGCTCCAGTCGTCATTGACCGTGCGCGAGAGGTCCGCGCCGCCTGCTTCCGTGATGGCCGCCGCGTAAGTCCCGTCGCCACTCGCGAGTTCAATCTCGTCCCGCCGCGACCCGCGTACGTTCCCGCGGCGAGCGAACGGGGGCTGAAATGTCACATCCACACATGGGAGACCGGGGACATCCAAAGCGTCGAAGAACTCATCTCGATGCAGTCAATCGCGGAGCAGGTGGTGCCCGACTTTTCGCTCAACGCCGTCCAGCCCCGCGAGAAGCACTGGGGCGTGCGCTACCGCGGCCTGCTCCGCGTGCCCCGAACCGGAGTGTACGAGTTTTCCGTTGGATCAGATGACGGCAGCCGTCTCTGGATCGGGGGCGACCTCGTCGTTGACAACGACAAGCCGCACAGTTTCAAGGCCGAGCTCGGCGTGTACGCACTCACCGAGGGCCTCCACCCCATCTTCGTCCAGTTCTTCGAGAACTGGGGCGGCTGCGCTCTCAGCGTGCAGTGGCGCCAGATCGGACACCCGATGCGGGCTCTCGAACCCGCCGATCTTGCGCATGAGCCGTGAAGGTTGTGTGAACACTGCGCAAGGACCGACAACGGTGTTCACAATCGAGCACGCGCGTTTCGCAATGATTCATACAACCTGAAGGCGATCTTTATCCTCTTAACGGAGGCGATCTCTAGTCTCTCCGTTGCATGAGCCGCGTGCATGACGCAGCGGCCGCGCATGGAGATGCAGAATGAAGAATCGCCGTGGGTTTACGTTGATCGAGTTGCTGGTGGTGATCGCTGTGATCGCGCTGCTCGTCGGGTTGCTGCTCCCCGCGCTGGGCTCGGCCCGGGCGTCGGCCCGAGCAACCGCGTGCTCGGTGAACGCGCGCACCGTCGCGCAGGCCGTCGCCTTCTACCTCACCGACAGCGAGTACTTTCCCCCGAGTTATGTCTACGCCGATGCGCAGACCGGCATGACCTGGGTGAAGGAGCAGCAGCTCGACTCTAACCCCAATCCCGCCAACGGCTATGTCCACTGGAGCGCAGCGCTCCTCGGCGACGGGGACAAGGTTCCCCAGAAGGCCTTCGAGTGCCCCGCCGCGCCGAAGGGTGGCGCGCCCGCGACCAATCCCGGGCAGAACGCGGAGGCCTGGGAGTCCTGGCAGCAGAACGACCTGGGCCAGGGCGCTCCCGGCGGGCCGACGCCCGACGACCGTCAGGCCAAGCGAATGGCCTATACCGGCAACGCGGCCATCTTTCCCCGCAACAAGTTCAACATCACCTCGCCCCGCCGCAACCAGCTCGTCCGCGATGCCCGCATCACCTTCCCGTCCCGGACGATCCTTGCGACCGAGTTCCTGCACCTCGCCGGCGACTGGCAGACGATCGCCGACGGGGCAGAGAGCAAGAGCCATCGGCCGATCACCCCCTTCATCGGCGGGTCGTCGGGCACCAACGTCTATCAGGAGCCCGACTTGGGCAACGTGCCGCGGTTCTTCTACCCCAACGAGAACGAGATCTATCCCAAGGATCAACTCGGCGCGGGCATGATCCGCGACGGGAACAGCATCCTCAACGCCGTGGGCCGCACGCACCCAAACAAGGACAAGCGAATCGGCGGCGGCGCGAACTTCTCGTTCATCGACGGGCACGTCGAGAGCATGAACGTTCTCGAATCCATCAAGCGGCAACTCTGGGGAGACAAGTTCTACAGCCTCACCGGGCGCAACACCAACGTCGACACCGACGGGTTTTGACGCGTCTTGGCCCCGAGCAATCTTCGCAACGGTTTGACACGCGGAGAAGGTTTCCGCCGAATCCGTGGGTGATAATCAGCGCATCGCCGGCACACACCGTGCCGCACGAACGGACGAGATGAGGCCGCCAGACCAACAGGCGGCAAGAACATCCCAAGCGTATTGAGCACTCCGATGGGCACGGGCCTGGTGCGTCGGGGCGCTGTCGCCTCGCAACAACGACTCCCGGCGCTCGGGCCGCCGGGACAGGCCCATTACGGTCGGCTCGCCCGGCGCCGGCACGCGGAATGTGTCAGACCCAATCCCCCCTGTCCCTTGGAGGTTCGAATGATTCGGAAGACGAACTTGAAACTGGCGCTCTCCGTCGCGTGCGGCGCGGCGGTCGGCCTCACATCGCTCGCAACGGCCCAGCCTGACTTTGTCAGCATCTCCGGCGCAACGCTGCTGGAGAACCTCTTCAACGCACGGGCGGCAACCGTCGATTTCATCGACGTTGATGCAAACGGTGTCGCCCGCGGCTTCCCAAGCGGGACAAACCAGCAGCTCGCCCCGTACGTGCTGCCGACCTTCGGCATCACCTGGGTCTGGGACCCGTCCGTGAAGGTCGCGGTGGTCTACGACGCCGTCGGCTCCACCAACGGCTTTCAGGAGCTTCTCCGCTTTGGCCGCA
>CAYMWG010000094.1:0-9880 GCA_964393765.1 uncultured Phycisphaeraceae bacterium | reverse complement strand
CTATGCTGGTTTGACGCGGACGCCCCCGGACGGGACGATGGACTCCCGTCGGCGGATCGGGATCGGCGGATCGGGATGGGGGCGAAGGGAGCAGCACGGTTGCCAAGGCACATCGGCATCGTCGGCGTAAGCCCGGAGGGGACAGCGCTGTGCTACCGGGAGATCTTCCGCCACTCCGCGCGCCTGATCGGGGACCGCGGCCATCCGACGGTGACCATCCACAACGAGCCTTTGGAGCGGTACCTCGACGCGGTGATCAAGGACGACTGGCACCAGGTCGGGGAACTGCTGGTGCGGTCGAGCAAGGCTCTGGCGGGGTGCGGGGCGGAGTTCTGCATCGTCCCGGACAACCTGATGCAGCACGGTGTTCATCTTGCCGAGGGCGCTTCCCCGATCCCCTGGCTGACCATGACCGACCTGGTGGCCAAGGCCATCGAGAGGGACAAGCGGAAGGTGGTCGGGCTGATCGGGACGAAGATGGTGATGTTCGGCTCGACGTACCAGACGGCCCTGGGGATCAAGGGGGTCCAGGTGCTCATCCCCGGCGAGACGGAGGTGGAAGGTCTGAACACGATTATTTTCAGGGAACTGGTTTATGGGGTTGTGAGGAAGGAATCGCAGGCGAAGGTGATCGAGGTCGTGAGGAAACTCGCCGCGGCGGGGTGCGAGGCGGTGGTGCTGGGGTGCAGCGAGGCCCCGCTGCTTATCAATCAGGAGAACTCCCCGCTTCCCGTGTACGACGCGACGGACCTGCTGGCGGAGGGAGCGGTGCGGTTTGCCATCAGCCCCCGGGCGTGAAAGTGCAAGCGGGCCGGGGGTTTGGGACCTTGTGTTGACGGAAGCGGGAGGTCGAATGGGGAACCGGCTTGCCAACCCGAGCGAATCGGAGCAGAATCAGTTATAGTGAAGAGCGGGATGGGAGAGAACGGGAGCGGAGGGGAGGGGCGGGGTATGGTTGGGTGAGGCCGGTCCCGCGGGGACGGCCCGGGACGTGGCAGTGTCCCCCGACGTGTGCCCGACTTTCAACACATCGACGCTAGACTCGGTGTTCTGGGGAAATGGAGCCCGACATGATCAACAGGACGAGCGATCACCTCTTGGCCCGGCTGTTCGCGCGGTCTGCGCGGAGCAACCCACGCAACAGCGCGGCATCGATCAACCGGCGCGCCGGGCGGACCGTGCGCGCCGATTCGCAGATCGAGGCGCTGGAGAATCGCATCCTGCTGGGCATCGACCAGCCGGGGTTTCCCACGCCGTTTGTGGCGGGCACGGGGCAACTGGTGGCGCTGATGGTCGCGGCCGCGAACCTGCCCGCGAACGGTCGCGGCGAGGCGACGGGCACCATCTCGTCGGCCGCCGATGATGACATGTTCCGGTTCGTCATGCCGGGCGCCCCGGGGACGCGCGACTTCGTCAGCGTGCTGGCGGACACCATCGAGGCGAACTCGACGCTCGACTCGTATGTGCAGATCTACAACAACTCCGGAACGCTTCTGGCAACTGGCGCGCACAACGGCGTGCTGAGTTCGACAGCGCCGCGGGTTGCATCCGATGGCTGGGCGGGCTTCGTGGGCGAGGGCGGGATGACGTACTACATCCGCGTCCGCTCGCAGCAGGGCGCGATCGGGCCCGGCAAGACAGCCACCGGCAACTACAACATCAAGATCGACGCGGCGACGATCGCGCTCCCGCTCGACACGGCCTTCGATCCTGCGCCGCCAAAGGGCGCCGACACCTTCGGCAACGGCCTGATCGACGGCGAACTGACCGAACTGCAGGAGGACATCGTCTATCGCGTGACGACCGGCGTTGGCGCGAACTGGGACTCGGTGGCGATCGCCAACGGCGTGGCCGCGGACTTTGCTCTGCTGGACGTTCACCTGTCGGTGTACGACGGGGGCAACATGCTCGGGCAGGTGGTTCAGGTCCGGGACGACCGCCAGGGCGGCCGTCTGACCAACGCGTATCTGGCGTTCTCCAGCTCGCCCGACTCCACTTTCTTCTTCCGTGTCCGTTCCGATGAACTCTCGGCGGCAAACCCGTCGCTGGGGCAGTTCGTGCTGGCGATCGACATGGCCGCGCTCGCGCTGCCCGTTGATCCGGTGACGCACCTCTCCGCGCCGCCCCGTCGCGACAATGTCTTCGGCCCTGACACGCTGGGCATCCCCGGGCTGATCGGCATCAACGCCCCGGCGGGAACGGGCGCGAAGTTGTACCAGTTCCAGGCCCAGGGCTCCGGGCTGTCGATCATCACGGTCCTGGGCCAGGCGTCAGGCCTGATCCCCCGGCTCCCCGATCCGGCCATCCATCTCTACAACAGGGCCGGCTTCGAGGTCGCGTTCAACGACGACTTCAACGGCACGACACCGCAACTGGAGGTCTCGCTCACCGGCGGCGATGACTACTTCCTCGTGGTCGAGGGCTTCGACCGTTCGGTGGACGGCGCGATCAACGTCTTCATCGAGGCGAGCCACACCTTCGGGCCGACGATCCCCGTTGACGACCACATCAACTCGACCCCCGGCACCATCGCCAACTTTGAGAACGCCACGCCGCTGATCTTCGGAGCGCCGACGCTCCTCTTCGACGGCGAGGGCGACCCCGCCAACCCGACGCTCGACCGCAGTTGGATCCAGACCGCGGCGGGACGCGGCCGCATCCACGATGACGGCGACACCGACGTCTTCCAGTTCGTCCCGCCGGTTGACATGCTCGGCGAGTATGACGGGGACGACGGCGGCAACCGGGGCCGCGCGCTGTATGTCGGCGGCAACTTTGCGCAGGCCGGCGCGATCGACGCCGAGAACGTCGCGGTGTGGGACGCGGACCGCTGGTGGTTCGCCGGCGCGGCCGTCGAGACCAGCGGCGCGATCGACGGCCACATCTTCGCGATGACCCAGTGGGACCCCGATGGTGCCGGTGCCCGGTTCCCCACGTTGCTGGTGGCCGGCGGCGACTTCGACAATGTCGGCGGCGTGCCCAACACCAACCTTGCGTTCCGCATCTTCTCCGGCGGTCGCTGGATCTGGAGCGCGACGCTCGATCCCAATGACCCGACGCTCCCCCCCTTGTTCACAAACGGGCCGGTGTTCGCGCTTGCCGCGTTCGATACGGTGACCGCCACGACCCCGCAGGAACTGATTATTGGCGGCGATTTCACGGACGTCAGCGGCATCGCGGTCAACAACATCATCGGGATCGGGTTCGACGCGGGCGCGCTCTTCGGCGACAACATGCTCATGGGCGTGCGAAGCGCGGCGATCGGCTCGGGCGTGGTGCGGGCGCTCACGGTCTTCGACCCGGAGCAGGAAGAGGACCCCGACGGCATGGGGCCAATGATGGCCCCCATGGACCGTCCCGCGGCCCTGTATGTGGGCGGCGGCTTCACCATGGCGGGCGCGGTTCTGAATGTGAACAACATCGCCTCGTTCGGTCGGGCGGAAGCGGACATCACGCTCCCCAACGTGTGGCGGGCGCTCGGGTCGAGCAACGTGAATGGCGACGGGCTTGGCGTGACGGGCGGCGAGGTGTTCGCGCTCGCATCCATGCCGATCCCGTATGTCGACAGCATGATGATGGATGCCGAAGAGAATGTGCTGGTGGTCGGCGGGTCGTTCACCAATCGAGGCGGCCGGCTGGCCGCGTGGTCGGCATCCCGGCTTGACGGCACGCTGATCGCCGCCGATGGCCGCTGGATCAACACGCTCAGCGCGCCCGGCGCGGTCCGCGCGCTGCACACCTGGTTCCCGCCCGATGCGGCCGGCGACACCGGCGATGTGCCGCTGATGATCGCCGCGGGCGACAACTCACTGGTGGCCGAGGCAACCGGCATCGTGCGGTTCTGGGACGGGGCCGCCTTCGGCACTCTCGCGACGAGCACGACGGGCACGTTCCGAACGCTTGAAGCGTTCGAGGATGATGAGCCCGTGTTCGTTTCGGCGTTCGAGGTGCTGTACGTCGGCGGTGACTTCCAGGACATCGGTGGCGACGGCACGATCTCCACGGTCGCCAAGTTTGATCTTGGGCCCTTCGGCTTCCAGTGGTTTGATCTGGACGGCGGCGTCTCGGGCGAGTCGCCCGCGCCCCCGACGCAGGTGGGCGAGCCGCGGGTGTCGGCGATCCACCAGATGGACGACAACATCGCCGGGGTGTGGGACCGGCTGGAGCGGCAGAGCACGCGTGTGGGCATGGTGCTGTCGCCGACGGGCGACGCGTTCTTCAACTCGTTCATTCGCGTGTTCGACTCGAACCTGAACCTGATCTATCAGAACGAGACCATCGCGCCCCCCTTCCCCGACCCCTCGGGCGCGATCGATGGAACGATCGGCGAGTTGTCGGGCCCCGCGACCGACACCGCCGCGCCCGGCTTCCAGGTGTGGGGCGGCGAGGTCTACTACATCGAGGTGAGCGCCTCGGGCGGCTTTGGCACGGGCCGCTACTCGCTCTCGATCACCGTCGATGCGCTGCCGCCGCAGGCCGACCCGAACAACGACACGGGCGCGCACCCGGACGTGATCTCCGGCGTGTTCGAGGTGCCCGGCGAGGGCCAGTTCCCGATCGCGCCCGAACTGTCGGTGAACGTCGACACCGGCGACACCCGCAACTTCCTCAACCCGCACGGCAACCCGCCAAGTTCGTTCTACACGCGCGTGTACGACATCACGCCCGCCGGCATCATCGTCCAGCACAACCGTGACCTGTCCGTGATCGAGCATGTGAGCGATACGGACCTCTACAAGTTCCGCGCGCCCTCCACAGGCACGGTCGAGATCCGCCTCTCCACGCTCGCGATCACCAGCCAGTTCCAGGAGCAGCAGATCGACGTGATCGCGAACATGGTCGAAGCGATCCTCAAGCAGAAGACGTTCAACAGCCCGCTCGACGGCGTGATTCGCGTGTTCAACAACGACTTCGAGGAGATCGCCTCCCCGAACCCCGACAGCGAGTTCTACGTCGTGGGCGCGGACGACCCCTTCGAGGTCGGCGGCCGATCGGACGTGACGTTCGCGGGCTCCTTCGCCGGCCGGACGTTCAGCCACCGCGACCCGCGGATCGTGCTCGATGTCGTCGGCGGCGAGACCTACTTCATCCAGGTCGAGAGCGCGTTCCGCCTCATCGCCGAGAGCCTCGATCCCACGATCGCCGCCCGGGTCGACTGGCGGCACGCGACGGGCGCATACGAACTGCTCATCAACGCGACGCCAGAACTCAACGGCATCGATGACCACGCGATCGGCGTGCAGGCTTCGCCCATCCCGATCAACCCCACAACAGGCCAGGGCGATATCTCCGGCGAGATCGACGATGTGGTCTCGGGCGTGTTCCAGAATCCCAACGACGACGACGGGTTCGCCGGCATCGCCACGGCGACGGGCTTCTACACCGTCACGGTCAACCCGAGCAACGCGCTTCTCGAGGCCGCGACCGCGATCCTTGATGCGAACTTCAACCTCGTCACCAGCAACAACGATCCGACGCCCGGCGGGGCCGTCATGCTGACGTTCTTCCTGACGCAGGGAGAGCGGTTCTTTGTCTCGGTGGACGGGGCCAACGGCTCCGAGGGCGGCTACCTCCTCACCGTCAGCGCTCCGCCCATCACCGATGACCACGCCGACGATGGCGACTGGACCATCGCGACCGAACTGGTCCTCCAGCCGTTCTTCGGAACGGCGACAGCCGAAGGGAACATCGAGAACCCGGATGACACGGACCTGTTCTACTTCGACGCCCAGGACTTCGAGACGGCCATCGTCTCCATCGCCGCGGCCAACGAATCACTCGACTCCTTCGTGCGCGTGTACGAGCAGAACCTCGACGGCACTTGGAACCCCAACAACGCGGCCAACAGCGGCAACCCGGTGTTCCAGCAGATCGCCTTCAACGACGACATCGCCGTGGGTACGCCGGATTCCTCGGTCGCCTTCAGCATGACCGCGGGACGGCGATACTGGTTCGTGGTCTCGGGCTTTGACCCGGACCTCCACTTCGGCGAGTACACGATCACCGTCCGTGTGGCCGCCACCGACGATCACCCGGACCTTGTCGATTTCCCGCTGGGCACGCAGATCTCGCTGGTCTACAACGGCCTGACCCAGACCGGCACGGGCACCGCGGACGGCAACATCGAGCAGAGCCTCGACACGGACCTCTTCCGCTTCACCGCTCCGGCCACCGGCACCGCGCAGGTCACCATCACCACTCCCGACGGCGGGCTCGCCCCGCGGGTAGAAGTTCGCGACCAGAACAACACGGTGGTTGTCGCCGCGACCAGCGGCACCAACGGCACTGTGACCGTGACCATCCCCTCGATCATCATCAACCAGCAGTACTACATCGTCGTGACGCCCGGAACGGTTGGTGCGGGCCAGCCCGACGGCTTCGGCACCTACACGGTGGCGGTCGGAACGATGCCCGTCGATGACCACCCGAACACGGGCGAGTTCGGCCTGATCCAGAACCCGCGCGATGTCATTCTCCTGGCCCCCTCGACGGCGGTGGGCACGGGCACAGGCGTCATCGTCCCCGGCACCGACAGCGACTTGTTCCGGTTCACTGTCCTTGAATCCGGCAGCACCACGGTGCGCATCACCACAACCGGCAGCAGCCTCAACCCGCAGGTGCGGGTCTTCAACGCGGCGTTCGCGCTCATCGGCAGCGGCACAGGCAACGGCGACGCGGCGGAAGTGGTGTTCAACTCGGGCGTGGCGGGCACGGTCTACTACGTCCTCGTGCTGCCCGATGCCGCCGCCATCGGGGCAACGGCAGTCGGCTCGTACACCGTGCAGATCACCGGGCAGATCGAGGGCGGCGGCGGCCCCGGCCCGATCCCCGATGACCACGCCAACGCCGGCGAGTTTGGCGATGCAACCATCATCGCCCTCAGCGGCCTGAATGGCCAGGGTAACGCAACAGGCGTCATCAACTACACCGGCGACACCGACCTGTTCCGCTTCACCACGCTCGCCGCCGGGCGCGTGTGGCTGCAGGTGAACGTGCCCGCAGGCGGGCTCATCGACGGCCGCGTCAAGGTGTTCGATGCCGCGACCAACCTGCTCGTGCAGGACTCTGCGGGCATTCCCGGGGCCACCGCGGCCCTGTCCTTCAACGCCTCCGCCGCCGCCAACTACTACGCCCTCGTCGAGCCTATCGGTGCCGCGACCGGCTCCTACGCCCTTCGCGTGGCCGGACAGCCGCTGACCCAGTTCCTCTACTTCGCCGAGGGCTTCTCGGGCCCGGGCGTTGACGAGTTCGTCCCGATCGTGAACCCCAACGCGTTCGCCGTCACCTTCCAGGTCTTTGCCCACTACGAGACGGGCACCATCCAGACCACCCCGATCTTCTCGGGCAGCATCCCGGCCAACAGCCGCGGCGGCGTGACCGTCTTCACCAAGTCCAACCCCGGGGCCTCTCTCGTCCGGCTGAACACGCCCTACTCGCTCGAGATTCGCTCGAGCGCTCAGCTCGGCGCGACCCTCAGCCGCTACGACTTCGATGTCGCCGTCGGCGAGTCCTTCAACAACCAGACCAGCACCACCTGGACCTTCGCGCAGGTCCACAAGGACCCGTCGCTCTTCCGCGACTTCCTGGTGTTCTACAACCCCAACGCCACAGACCAGTTGGCGACGATCGAACTGTTCTACTCGGACGGGCAGAGGACCACCTTCACCCAGAACATCCGCGGCAACCGGCGCTCGGGCATCAACATCGACACCGACGGACGGGTCTCGCGTGAAGGCTCCTTCGGCGTGCGGATCACTACGTCTCAGCCGATCGTTTCCGCCCTGAGCAGTTACAACATCGTCAACGGCGGCGGCGACGGGCTCAATGGCGATTCGACCGGCGGCGCAATCGAGGGTGTGGTGCCCCAGATCACCTCCGGCTCGGGCGTGAGCACCAACATCTCGATCCTCAACACCGGGACGATCACCTCGACCGTGACGATCCGGGCCTCGTACTCACGCCTCGACCTGCCCGACCTCGTCCGGGTCTACAACGTGGGTGCCGGGCGTGTGCTCAACCTGACCGGCCAGCAACTCGGACTCCTGAGCGGTCAGCAGGCCGGCCTCCGCTACACCGCTTCGACGCCGGTGACGCTCAACACCTTCCAGTACCGCAACGGCGATGGCGACGCGACCAACACGGCCACCGTCGCCGCTCTCGAGTACGTCATCGGCGACGCATACGTCGTACCGGCGCAGGCGGGCATCAACTACCTCGAGCAACTCGGCATCTACAACCCCAGCGCCGCGACCATCCAGGTCGATATCGACATCCTCTTCTTCGACGGCGCCACGGCCACCCAGACCATCACCATCGGGGCCGACGATTTCGCGTTCATCGCCGTCGATCAGTTCCCCGCGGTCCTGTCCCGCACCGGCGCTGCGGCCTTCTCGCTGGTTATCTCCGCCGCCACGCCGATCGTGGTCGCGTTCACGCACTACGACCTGAACTTCAACGGCGGGTGGGGCACGCTCGCAGCGCCAATCGGCCTGACGAACCCGCTGTCAACGATCTGACCGGCGGTAAATCCTGAGCGATCAACCAAGGGGTGTGCCTTTTCGGCACGCCCCTTTTCATTGCGCCGGCGGATTGACCGGCTCGGTCGGCACAGCCGCCCCGGATCTCTCCGTGACATCAAGCGAGCCCCCCACCGCCCTGGCAAGGTCGATCCGGCTGCGCACTGCTCGCTCCCGGAGTTTGAGGAGTTCGATCTTTGAGCTGATGCGCTGGCGCTGGGTCTCGAGCAGCACCGTCAGGTCCTCCTCGCCGGCGTCATACGCAAGCCTTGCGAGTTCAAGGTTGTCATCGGCGAGTTGCGCGATATCGGCGGCGAAGCGGCCCGCCGCGTCAGCATCCGTCCGTGCCCGCACCCACGCAGTCCGGGCCTGCCCGATAGCGCTCTGGCGGACATATTCCGCGGCGTGGGACGCGCTGCGCGCCTCTGCACGTGCGCCGGCAACACGCGCCTGCCCGGTGTCGAATATCGGGATGCCCATGGAGACGGAGGGCCCCAACGTGTCGCGTCCGGAATCATCGCGCTCGTAGGCGGCGCCCCCCTCGGCACCAAGCCAGGAAACTCCCGCCAGCCCGGCGCTCCGCGCGGCCGCTTCCGCCGCGGCCATCGCGGCGGCCACATCGAGCCGCCGGGTGACCGCCAACGCGATCACCTCCGTCTCACCAGGCGGCTCGAACTGGTGTGCTTCGGGAAGGACCTGCGCGATCGAGAAACTCGCGTCGCCGTCGGGCATCCCCATGATCGTGAGCAAAGCGCGACGAGCAGTGTCGGACTCGGAGCGGAACTGCGAGGCCTCGACTCGCGCCTGAAGGAGGAGCACCCGCACCCGGTTGGCATCGAGTTTGGACGCCTCGCCCGCCTCGACCCGGCGCTCGGTGAGGTCGAGTGAGCGCTGCACCAGCGCGGCGTTCTCCTCGGCGAATGTCGCGGCCCGCCCCGCGAAGTCCGCGTGCGCGTGCGCGGCCCTGGCCTCGCTCGCGAGAGAAACGGCGGCATCGGCCAGTTCGAGCACGGACTGCTCGAGTTGTGCGGCCGCAACGCCCTTCCGCCGGCCCAATGTCAGAATCGATGCAAGGTCGCCGACGAGGGATGCCCCGATCGTGGTCGGCCCGCCCGCGCCTGCGATCGGGAACCCAAGCGAGAGACTCAGCACGGGGTTTGGGAGAAGCCCCGCCCGCACAACCTCCGCCTTGGAGCCCGCGACATGCTCGACCCTGGCACGCATCGACGGGTTTCGCGACAGCGCAGCCGCCACCGCATCGTCGGCGGAGAGTGGCGAGGTTGCGTCCCAGCGGGCGGCCGCGGCATCGAGGGGCGCGAGCCAGTCGGCGGCAAGGCCGGTCCGATCGACCAGAAGCTCCTGCG
>CAYMWG010000093.1:0-9887 GCA_964393765.1 uncultured Phycisphaeraceae bacterium | reverse complement strand
GCCTGCGGAGCAGGCGGCGGTCGCTTGCCTCGCCCTCTACCTCGGCCCCGACGACTTTTGCAATGCCCTCTCACCCGTCCCCGACGGGGGAGATGTCGCGCAGCGACAGAGGGGGTTCCGGTTGGGACCGTTCCATCAACCAAAGCCTGCGGAGCAGGCGCAGGTCCGCCCCTCACTCGCTAACCTGCTCCCCATGCCCCCAACGGTCAAACTCCTGACGACCAAGAGCCCGGCCATCCGTGCCTACTACACGCACCTGGCCGACCTCGCGCACCAGGAAGTCGATCACGAGCAGGCCGTCCGCGCCGCCTTCCAGCACCTCCTCGCACAGGCCGTCCGCTGCAACAAGTGGACCACGATCCCCGAACTCGGCAAAAAGGCCAAGGGCAAACGCATCATCCCCGATGGCACCGTCCGCGACCGCTACCAACTCCCCCGCGGCCACTGGGAAGCCAAGGACAACGCCGACGACCTCGACCGCGAAGTCCTGAGCAAGATCCACAAGGGCTACCCGCTCGACAACATCATCTTCTGGTCCCCCGCCAAGGCCGTCCTCTATCAGGCGGGCCGCCACACGCAGACCGCCCTCATCGCTGATTCAGATGCCGGTGCTTCCGCGCTCTGCGAACTGCTCAACGCCTTCATCATCTTCAAAGACCAGCCCCTGGTGAACTTCGATGAGGCCGTCGAGGCGTTCACCGAGAAGGTCCCCGCCGTCGGCAAGGCCCTCGCCGAGGTGATCGCCGAAGCCCACAAGTCCAACCGCAGGTTCAAGGACGCCTTCGAGGCCTTTTTCCGCCTCTGCCAGACCACACTGAATCCCAACATCAGCCGGCAGGCCGTCGATGAGATGCTTGTCCAGCACCTGCTCACCAAGCGCCTCTTCCGCTCAGTCTTCAAGAACCTCGAGTTCCTTCAGAAGAACGTCATCGCGGCCGAGGTCGAGAACGTCATCACCGCCCTCTCCAGCAAGCACTTCCAGCCCGAGAACTTTCTCCGCGCACTCGACCACTTCTACCTGGCCATAGAAAACGCCGCCGAGCGCGTCCAGGACTGGTCCAGCAAGCAGCACTTCCTCAACACCGTCTACGAGGAGTTCTTCCAAGGCTACTGCGTCAAGACCGCCGACACCCACGGCATCGTCTACACGCCCCAGCCCATCGTGGACTTCATGTGCGCATCCGTCGAATGGGTGCTCGAGCGCGAGTTCGGCAAGAAACTCGGCGATGAGGGCGTCAACATCCTCGACCCCTGCACCGGCACGGGCAACTTCGTCGTGAACCTGATGAAGCGCGCTGCCCAGCGCGGCCCCAAGTACCTCAAGCGGATGTACACGGAGCAACTCTTCGCCAACGAGATCATGCTCATGCCGTACTACATCGCGGCCATGAACATCGAGCACGAGTTCTTCGAGCAGACGGGTGACTTCGAGGCGTTCGAGGGGCTGTGCTTTGTGGACACGCTGGAACTGGCGGAACCAAAGCACTCGGGCCTCTTCACGCAGGCCAACATGAAACGCGTGGACCGACAGAAGAACACGCCGATCGAAGTCGTTATCGGGAACCCGCCGTACAACGTCGGTCAGATGATCCACAACGAGCAGAACCAGAACAGACCGTACCCGACGGTGGACCACTGGGTGAAGCACAGCTACGCCGCGGACTCTACGGCGACCAGCGTGAGCAAACTCAACGACCCGTATGTGAAGTTCTTCCGCTGGGCGACGCGCCGGCTTGAAGATCGCGACGGTGTCGTGTGCTTCGTTTCCAACAACGCTTTCGTCGAGAACATCGCCTACGACGGCATGCGCAAGCACCTGGCCCGCGATTTCCAGGCGATCTATCACCTCGACCTCGAGGGCAACGTCCGCGAGAACCCGACACTCTCGGGCACTCAGTACAACGTCTTCGGCATACAGGTCGGTGTCGGCATCACCGTCTGCGTCAAGCGTGAGAAGATAAAGAAGCGCGGTATCTTCTACGCCAATGTCCGCAAGGACATCCCACGATTCGACAAACTCGCGCTCCTCGAACGCCGGGGCTCGGTAGCCGAGGTGAAGTGGACGAAACTCAAGCCCGATGAAAAAAACTCGTGGCTCGTACCGGCCAACGGTCACGAGTTCGCCGGGTACGTCCCTGTCGCCAGCAAGGAAGGCCGCGCGGCGAAGAACGGCGTATCCGGCGTTATCTTCAAGGACTATTCCCTCGGCATCGCGACGCATCGCGACAGCGTGGTCTATGACTTCTCAGCAAGCGTGCTTTCCGAACGCATAAAGGAGTTTATCAACGCCTACAACAACGAAGTTGACCGATGGAAGCGGGCGCCAAAGGATGTGGATGTGCATGGATGGGTGAAGTACGACAAAATCGCGTGGGATCGCGATCTTAAGAACGATCTGATGCGGGGCAGGTACGTTGAGTGGTCTCGCGATGCACTCCGGTCCTCGCTATATCGACCTTTCTCAAGGCAACTGGTGTATTTCGACCGAGTTCTTGATGCCGAGATCTACGGATTGCCGTCCATTTTCCCAACACCGACGAGCGAGAATCCGCTGATCGGATTTTCGGGCATTGGCCACCGTGCCTGCTTTGGTGCTTTGGCAAGCAACACGATCCCAAACCTGTCGATTCTTTCAATAGATGGCTTTCAATGGTGCTCTCGATACGTCTACAACAAAGACGGCTCTAACCGCCGCGAGAACATTACCGACTGGGCCTTGAACCTCTTCCGCGCCCAGTACCAGCCCGACAGCCCCGCCGCCAAGAAGATCGCCAAACTCGACATCTTCCACTACGTCTACGCGATGCTCCACCATCATGACTACCGCGAGACCTTCGCCGACAATCTCAAGCGCGAACTGCCGCGCATCCCGCTCGCGAAGACGTTCGCCGACTTCGAGGCGTTCGTCGCAGCCGGAGAGAAACTCTCCAAACTCCACCTCAACTACGACGATGAGAAGATCGTCAAGCCCTACAAACTCACCGAGAACTGGGTGCTGACCGACACGAACGGCCGCAAGCGTCCCAAGTCGTGGCGGGTTGACGACAAGATGCGGCTGACCAAGGGCAAGGAATCACTGCGCGTGAACGACACGCTCACGCTGCACGACATCCCCGCCGAGGTCTACCGCTACCGCCTCGGCAACCGCTCCGCCCTCGAGTGGGTCATCGACCAATACCAGGTCTACACCGATCCCAAGACCGAGGTCGTGAGCGATTGCAACGCCTGGGGCGAGGAGCGCAACGACCCGGAGTACATCGTCCGCCTCGTCAAGCAGGTCGTGACCGTCAGCCTCGAGACCATGAAGACCGTGGACGCACTCCCAAAGGACTTCGGCGGCCCCCCAGCGCCGGGTCCACAGGACGATCCGAGAGAGCCCAAGCCGGTGCCCAAACCTCCGTCAAAGTCCGGGGGTCCAAAGTTCAAACTCCGTTCGGACACGACGCCCACCCAGCGACGTCTGCGGGAAAAATAGTCTGCCTCAAAACAGAAACGTCCCGGCTCGCGCCCGGGCCTCTACTCGCGTCGCTCGACATTCTCAGTTCAGGTCCGTGCAGTACCACCCGCTCCGGCCATCCACCTCGACCCGCGCCAGCAGATGCACGTTCACGCTCGTCTCAAGTAACCGGCGCGAGGCCTTCGGGCGGTCGGTGAACAGGTGCAGTTCCGCTCCCCCACCCCCACCTACAGCCGCGGCCTGACCCAGCGACGCCGCGAGCATTGACGCGTGCGCATCGGCCCACGCGCCCGCGACGATCAGTTCCGACAACGCCCGCTCCTCCTGCCCATCGGCCGTGTGCTGGACGCGCGACAAGAGGTGAAGGCCCCCCGCGCGATCCGCGGCGAACTCCACGCCCTCCGCGTACGGGCAGCGGATGCTCACCGGGCGCAGGCCCGGGAGCAGGAGCGCCAGCGCGCTGGGTGCATCCGAGAGTGTTTCCGCGCTCCGGGGATCGCGTTCGGCAACGGGCGCGGCAAGTGGCTTGGCCTCCGCCGCTACGGACGTTGCGTGTACGCGCGGCGGAGGACTGTGTGTGGTGATGACCCGCACCGGAGTGACCGGTACACCTTCGGGCGCGAAGTCGGGTTCAATCTCGACTTCCAGTTCAGGCACGATCCGCGCGGGCATGGTGGCCACGGCGACGGGTCGCGGAACGGCACGCTCCACCACGCGAACTTCCGCCGCGGCGGCGGCCAGCAGTTCCAGCGCGGCAACAGGCTCGACATCCGTGCGCCCCGTGAACAGCACTTCCGACGGACGCGCTGAGGCGATGCGCGAACTGCACACCGCGGCGTCCACCTCGCGTCCGACAAACCGCGACACCGCATCGGCGAGCCGCTTGCACGCGGGCAGGGCCTTCTCGGCGGGTGCGCCCATCGCCGCGACGCGCATGAGCGGGCCGCTGGCCGGTTCAACGCCCGGCGCGGTGAGGTTGGCGGCGAGAGCCTTGACGGAGCCGTACGCCGCGACAATCGCGGCCTCATCGACGCCCGTCAGCAGTGTGACGATGCGCACCAGCGGGCTCGCGGCGAGGCGGGCCTCATCCGCGGCATCAGCACGCACGACCCAGCGGTGCGTGTGGCTCGCGGCGATTCTGAGGGCTTCTTCGAGGGTCTTTGCCGCGGAAGTCTGCTCGGACTCCCCGCTGCCGCCGATGACTTCGACCGACGCATACCCGCGCTGCAGCCGCACATACGCGACGGGGCGACCCGAAGCCAGCGCAACCTCGCGGACATACTGCGCGCCCCACGCCGCGCCGAGCACGGGCAGGTGCCCCAGCACTATGCACTCGACGATCGCGGCCGACGGCGCAGCAGGAACGCGGCGCGGCGGCTCCATCACGGTCGCCGGGCTGCGTGAGACAGGCGCCTCCGGAGAGAACGCCTCATCGAGGTCCAGGTCCTCTTCCATGCCGGCGAGCCGCAGCACCTGCTTGGGCCGACCATTGCTTGCAGGCGGGGAGAGGGCGGGCAGAGCGGATGGGACCGGCGGGCGGCCGTTCGCGGCCTTCGCTCCCGATGGGCTGACCTCACCAAGAAACAGGTCGGTCAGCGCATCAAACTCTTCGTTTGTCGGCGCGCCTGTGCGCGGTGCAGATGCGGGCAGGAGCGGGCTGTCCCATGACGCCTCATCTCGGTGCAGCTGCGGCGTGCCGCGAGAGGTTGCAGAAAAAGGAGGCTGATTTGTGCGCCCGTTCATTGCAGGCCTCCGCTCGACGCCGCCCATTCGGCGGCCGACGAGTCGTTCTCTGGGACATACACAATGCTGTTGGCCCCGCCGAACGGATTGGGCGCGACGAGCGGGTTGTACGGATCGGCGATCCACTGCGAATCCACGACCACGCGATACTGCGTTGAGCCCGCGGCGATCTGCGCGACACCCTCCAGCACGCCGAGTGTCGGGTGCGGGCGGAGCGGCGTTGCCGCATCGGACCAGTGGTTGAACTCGCCGGCGATGCGGATGGAGCGGCCCAGCGTAAGGGGCTGGCGGAAGATGACGCCGCGCGGCGTGACGCGCACGCCGAACCAAATCGCATCGGCTGGCGATACGGGAGGCGCGAGGGGAGCAGGCGAAACGGGGTCAGGCGCATCGGCAACAGGCGGGGCCGGGGTCGGCTGAGAGCGATGCAGCAGCACGGGCTCAGTTTCCGGGCGGGCGTGGAGTTTTCGTGCGCGGGCGACGAGGTCCGCCGCGCGTGTGGGCATGAACACCGCGGGCGGGTCGATCATCGCCACGGCATCTGCGCTCCGCGCCGGAGACACGGGAGCCTCGATCACCGCGATGTGAGCCGGAGTTGCAGGCTCCACCAGTCGGCCATCGGGAAAGGCGGCAACGGGCCGCGCCGGTTCCGCGGCCTTGTGAACAGGCAGCGCTGCGCGATCGGCGATGCCCGGGACGACATGCACCTGCGGGAGCGGGTGCTTCGCCTCGGCATCGGCATCAACCTCCGACGCGTCGATGCGCCCGCCTTTTCTGTTCAGCGACTGCTCCGTCAGGAACGTTGCCAGGGCGCCATAGTCCTGCGCCCCCAGCGAATCGGACGAATACTCCACCACGGGCTGGCCGAAACTCGCGGCCTCGCGCAGGCACTGATCCAGCCGGATCACCACCGGCGTCACGCGACCGGGGAAGCGGCGGCGCAACTCCTCGAGCAGGTCGCGCGCCAGGGCGCTCGCCGGGTCGTGCATCGTCGGCAGCAGGCGATACATAAGCGTCACGCCCAGCCGTTTCGCGACGGACTTGATGGTGCTGACCTGCTTGGTAGCGCCGTGCAGAGAGAAGAACGCGGTCTCCACGGGGATCAGTATCTCGTCCGCCGCGACCAGCGCGTTGAAGGTGAGCAGGCCAATCGCCGGGGAGCAGTCGATCAGGCAGATGTCATACTGGCCGCCGAAGCGGCTCAGGGCCTTCTTCAGCCGGCTCTCGGCATCGGGCTTCTGCGCCAGGTCGCCCCGGGCGGCCTCCAGCGCGGCCAGACGCACGGTGCTGGGAGCCAGATCAAGATTTCGGCTGACGCGCCAGAGCAGGCGATCAGAATCGATCGGCGAGTTCTCCGCCGCAAGCATCGCATCGCCGATGTGCTTGTCGATTCGCTGCTCGGGGATGGCCAGCCCGGCAGCGCAGTGGGCCTGCGGGTCGAGGTCCACCAGCAGACTGCGGTAGCCGCGGGAGGCGAAGACACCGGCGAGATTGATCGCCGAGGTGGTCTTGCCGCACCCGCCCTTCTGGTTGACCACCGCGATCGTGTACACGCGCAACTCCCTCCCCGCCGGGTGATCGCGTCTCCATCGTCCCCCGCACAAAGGGCGATCCCGGCAAGGCTTGCCGGTGTTATCGGCCCGCGCCCCCCCCGACGCTTGAACAGGCGAAAAATCAAGTTTGAGGAAGGGAGGAGGGAAGAAGGGATCGAGGGATCAAGAAGACAAATGACAGCCGGTCGGGTGTGAACCTCTGCCTCTTCGCCGCTCCTTTCTCCCTCCTATCTCGATCCCTCCTCCCTTGATCCCTCGATCCCCTCGTCCTTCCCCTACCCTCCTCTCCCATGCACTGGACCGACGAAGCCCTGCAGGGCCTGGACACCTCCCGGCCCGTCATCATCAACGACTCCAAGACCCCCTCCGGGCGTGCCCATGTCGGGGCGCTCCGCGGCGTCCTCATCCACGATGCCGCGTTCCGCGCGCTCAAGGAGCGGGGCGTGGATGTCCGCTACCGCTTCGGCTGCGACGATTACGACCCCGTCGATGAAATCCCCTTCGGCCAGGGCGAAATCTGGCGGCAGCACCTCGGCAAGCCGCTCTGCAACGTGCCGCCCCCGCCCGGCTCCGGGGCCACGGACATGGCCGACCACTTCATCACCGAGTTCTGGTCCGTCTTCGCCGACCTCGGCGTGACGTGCGAGTTCTACCGGATGCGCGACATCTACCGCACCGGTCAGTTCAACGAGGCCATCGACCGGATTCTGCGGGCCGCGCCCACGGTTCGCACGATCTACAAGAAAGTCTCCAACTCCGATCGACCCGACAACTGGCACCCCTTCCAGACCATCTGCGAGAACTGCGGACGCATCGGCACCACCGAGGTCACCGAGTACGACGGCAAGGAAGTCGTCTACGAGTGCAAGCCCAAACTCGTCGAGTGGGCCACCGGCTGCGGGCACAGGGGCAAGGTCTCCCCGTTCGACGGGCGCGGCAAGATGCCCTGGAAACTCGAGTGGGTCGCCAAGTGGGCCACATTCCCTGTCGCCGTCGAGGGCGCGGGCGAGGACCACAACACCAAGGGTGGCTCGCGCGATGTCGCCGCGCACTGCCTCAAGGCCATCTACGGGCGCGAGGCCCCGCTCAATATCCCCTACGGCTTCGTGCTCGTGGGCGGCGCGAAGATGTCCTCCTCCCGCGGCGTCGGCGTCGCCGCGCGCGATGTCGCGAACTTTCTGCCGCCGGAGATCCTGCGGTTCCTCATGCTGCGCACCCCGCCCAAGCGGCAGGCGAACTTCGAGCCGACGCACGAGCAACTCGTCAAGTTGTTCAACGAGTTGGACCGCGCGCAGGTCAAGACCTTCCGCGACCCCAAGGCCTCCGACGATGAGAAGCGGACGTACCACCTGTGCGAGGTAAGCCCCGAAGGTGATTTCTTCGCCTGCGAGTTCGGCCTCGTCCTCGCGTTGGTGCAGATGCCGCATCTGGACGTCTCCGCGGAGTTCGAGAAGATCAAGGGCTCGGCGCTCAATGCGCTGGAGCGCGGCCACCTTGTCCGTCGCGTCCACGCCGCGAAGGTCTTCCTTGAGAACTACGCCACCCCCGATGAGCGGATGTCGCTCCAGGCGACGCTGCCCCCCGCCGCGGCGGAACTTTCCGTCGCCCAGCGCGGCTTCCTGCACGCCCTCGCCGCCCTGCTGGACAGCGCGCACTGGAACGGGGAAGCGTTGCAAACACTGGTGTTCGATGCCGCGAGGATGACGCCGATCGAGCAACGGCTCGGGTTTGCGGCGTTGTACCGCGTGCTTTTCGACAAGGCCGCGGGACCGAAGGCTGGGAACCTTCTCGCGTTCCTCGACCGTGCGTGGGTGAAGAAGCGCCTGCTTGATGTCGCGGTCGATCAGGTCGATCTCTGGCGCGCGACCGCCGAACCCGTTGACAAGATCGCCGCGTGGCTCACCGACAACGCCGCGGCCATCGCATCCAAGTCCGTCACCACTCACGAGTCTGGAGCCGTCGGCGCCGCCGAAATCCACATCACCATGACCGACGGTAAGAAGCACCTCAAGCGCCTCCTCGTCGACGCCGGCGGAGCCGTAGAGGCCCGGGCGCAAGCCCGGGCTTTCGCCTCTTGACGAGCACGCAGTCTCCACGCCGAAGGTGTGGCCGTGAGTAGCCGGGGTGTGGAGGTCGCCAAGGGCGACCGACACCCCCGGAATCGCGAAGCGCTTCCAGCCGACCCCGATGGGGTCGTCCCAATGGCCCTTCCGCCTGAAAATGAACTGTGCTTCGACCTGCCACGAGACAATCCGCTTTATGATTGGCTCGCGAACTCGCGGTCTTCAGCCAATGAAGGGAGAGGGTGCCAAGAGAACCGCCTGGCTCCCCGGAACTCGCGTCCGACCACGCGCGACGCCCAACCTCATCATACTTCACCGCGTCCATAAGCATTTTTCGACAACGACTTACAGGTTTTCACCGACGACACCCAAGCACACACTTGACACCTCGTTCGGCATCATATCTTCCTCCCCTTCCTCCCCTCCCCTGCGGCGGCAGTCGACCGCGGCGTGCCCTCCCGACTCTAATGGCAACGGCACGCGCGAGGTCGCGGATATCTTCGCGTTCCTCGCGGCGTGGTTTGCGGGATGCTGTAACTCCGTTGGATGACGAAGGGCTAGGGCGTAGGCGCGCCCTGGCCAGCGGGAAGGGGCGCGGCGGTTGACACCGCTCGCACATCCTCGATGACGTAGAAACACGTCGGGCCCATCGAGCGCGCCAGGCGGGCGACATCGTTGATCTTGCGGCGCGCCACCACGTCCCGCAGAGCCGCCGGGCTCAGTCTTTTCCCTCGATGGCTTCCTTGAGAATCTGCTTGTCCAGCGTCAGGTCCGCCACCGCCTTCTTCAGCCGACGGTTCTCCTCTTCCAGATCCTTCAAGCGCCGGATGTGGCCGTCCCCCATCCCGCGATAGAGCTTCCGCCAGCGATGCAGCGTCTGCCCGCTGATCTCCAGCTTCTGGCACACCTGCCCGAGCGTCTGCCCGGTGGCCTCCAACCCCTCCGCCTCACGCAACTTCCTGATGATCTCTTCCCGACCGTGCTTCTTCCGCTTCATCAAGAGCCTCCTGGGTACCTTGTACCCCAAAGACTCTCATCACGACTGGTTCAGGATTCTCAGGGCAGGTCACC